>NZ_JAMOKU010000034.1:0-60339 GCF_023656845.1 Parabacteroides sp. Y3-G-102
CTATAGAACCCGCACATCTTTGGGTTGAATTGATGTAACAATAAATCATAGAACGATAAAATGAATAAACGACATTATGAACATACGTTACCCAATATACGAGGGAGTTTATCGAATACTTACTTTTTATCCGCCACCAGTTCCTTTTTGTAGCGTTTGGTATCGGGGATAAAGGTTTTCATCAGCGGCAGTTCCAGTTCCTTAATGGTCTTGTCGTAGGCGGTGTAAAGGTCTGTTTTCTCCCTACCGTCCACCATGTTCCAAAAGAGGTACAGCCCTGCAAGTCGGCAGGCTTCATTCTTCACTAATAGCTTTTGGATAGCCATTGCGAACGACAGGCTGCTTTCCAGCACCACCTTGTCGGCTGAAATGGGGGTGAAAATGTAGTCCATGCCCGCAAGGGAGTTTATCACGCCCTCGCTGTTCACCGTGCCGGGCAGGTCGAAAAACACTATATCCGGCACGTGTCCGGCGGCTATATATCCGTCAGCCGTTGCAATCGCCTTTTCGGGCGAACTGCACAGTACCGGGTAGGCTTTCTTCCCCAGCCGGGTGAACTGTTCATACGCCATGCGCTTGTAATCTTCATCCGCCCCGACCTGCTCGGCATCCCGCTTGCGCATCCCGGCAATGGAGTGCTGGGGGTAGTCGCAATCGACCACCGCCACATTGTAGCCTTTGAGGTAGTATAGGTAACTCGCCGCCAGCACGGTAAAGGTGGTTTTGCCGACCCCGCCCTTTTGTGTGGAAAAGGCGACATAAAGGGGTGTTTTCTCGTTTTCCATATTGCTTCCGTTCATTATTGGTTGATAGATTTGTTTATTGCTTTCAATCATTCTTTCCATATTGCAATCTTGAAATATTGAAAGACTGTTTTATTTCAATCTTGTTTTCCTGCTTTCATTCTTTCTTGAAATATTGAAATCCTGCAATCATGTTTTATTGAAATCCTGCTTTCAATCATTCTTTCCTGATTGGAATATTTCTTTCAATCTTGCTTTCAATATTGAAATCCGATGCAAAAAAAGGGAGAAAAAACGTCCCCTGAAAACCTTGTCCCGATTTGTCCTGCGCTGTCCCGTTTTGTCCACCAACCACCTATTTTACAGCATTATAAATCACCGTTACTTTGCAGCGGAGTAACGAACCGCAGGGGGCGCAGGTGTAAAACAGGGCTGGTGAATGGCTGGGCTTACCGTTCCACGCTAACCCCAATCCGTCCGTGACGGATTTCGATTTTCGTCAGAAAATAGCAAGGTGTGTTCTATGGCACATAGAACCGTTTTCCGTGCCTGAAAACGCCTTGCCCCTGTCGGGGGTAAAAATCACTCCGAAGTCGTAATTTTTTAATCCAAAGAAGCATGGAAACAAGAAGAACCAACAAGGGCGGTCGCCCCGCCCTCGCAGACCCGGCGAAGCATCGCCATGTCCTTTACCTGAACGACTGGGAGAATGCCCGCTTCCTCTCGCAATGGGAGCAGTCGGGCGTCACGAGCAAGTCCCGTTTCATCGCCGCCCGGCTGTTCGGCGAGCCGTTCCGGGTGGTGAAAGTGGACAAATCGGCAGTAGAATATTGCGCCCGGCTGACCGAATTTTATGCCCAGTTCCGGGCGGTTGCGGTCAATTACAACCAAGTGGTAAAGGCTCTGAATAGTAACTTTTCGGAGAAAAAGGCACTGGCTTTTCTCTATAAACTGGAGAAAGCGACCACCGAACTGGCTGTGTTGAACCGTCAGGTTATCGACCTGACAAACGAGTGCAGGGAACTATGGTTGCCAAAATAAGCACGGGCGGCAATATGTTCGGCGCACTGGCATACAACCAAAACAAGGTGGACAGCGGGGAAGCAAAGGTGCTTTTCTCCAACCGGATGCTGTTGGGCGAGGACGGGAATTTCTCTATCGGCGAGTGTATGCGCAGCTTTGAAATGCAGATGCCCGTCCAGCTATCCACCAAGAAGCCGATACTTCATATTTCCATAAACCCGCACCCGGAAGACGTGCTGACCGACCGGCAGCTTTCCGACATCGCCAAAGAGTATATGCGGAAGTTGGGCTATGGCGACCAGCCTTATCTGGTGTACAAGCATACCGACATCGACCGCCACCATATCCACATCGTGGGGTTGCGGGTGGACGAGAACGGCAAGCCGCTGAATGACAAGTTCGAGCATCGGCGCAGCAAGCAAATCACCCGTGAACTGGAGCAGAAATACAACCTGCACCCGGCAGAACGAAAGGAACGTGCCGAACGCCCCGAACTTAAAAAGGTGGACTATGCCGCCGGGGACGTGAAGCACCAAATCGGCAACACCGTGAAAGCGGCTTGCTATGGCTACCGCTTCCAGTCGTTCGGGGAGTACAAGGCTTTGCTTGCCGCTTACAACGTGTGCGCCGAGGAAGTCAAAGGCGAGATAAACGGCAAGCCCTATCAGGGCATTGTCTATTCCGCCATGAACGACAAGGGCGAAAAGGTGGGCAACCCGGTAAAGGCTTCCCGCATCGGCAAGTCGGTAGGTTATGAAGCGGTGCAGCGCAGAATGGAGAAATCGGGCGAAGCAATTAAGAACGGGAAACTGAAAGAGCGCACCCGGAAGATTGTAGCCACTGCCATGCAGACCGCCCGCAGCCGCAAGGAACTGGAACGACAGCTAAAGAAGCAGGGCATTGATGTGGTATTCCGTCAGAACGACAACGGGCGCATCTATGGCGTTACGTTCATCGACCACGACAGCCGGGTGGTGCTGAACGGTTCACGCTTGGGTAAGGAGTATTCGGCGAACGTGTTCAACGAACGTTTTTCGGGCGAAACCGGAAAGATACACCAGTCCGAAGTGGCAGCACCGCAGCAAGACCAGCCCACGCATCAGGAACAGCCGGGCTTCACGCCGAAAGCCGACATCGTTTCGGGCATGGCTTCCGTGCTGGGTGCTTTCGGCGGTTTGCTGGGCGGCGGTGCATCAGGCGGTGACGAGCCGCAGGACACCGACCGCCAAAAGAGAAAGAAGAAAAAGAAGCGCACAAGGCGCATCAACTAACTTAAAAACATTACAATCATGCAACAGGAAGATGATTTGAGAGGGCTTGCAAGGGTCATGGACTTTATGCGGGCTGTCAGTATTCTATTCGTGGGAATAAACGTGTACTGGTTCTGTTACTCCACCCTGAAAGAATGGGGAGTGACGTTTGAGGTGATAGACAAGATACTGTGGAACTTCCAGCGCACCACCGGGCTGTTCTCGTCTATCTTATGGACAAAACTATTTTCGGTGGTGTTCCTCGCCCTGTCGTGTATCGGCACTAAGGGCGTGAAAGAGGAAAAGATAACGTGGGCGAAGATACATTGCAGCCTTGCGGCGGGTGTCGTGTTGTTTTTCCTGAACTGGTGGCTGCTGGAACTTCCGCTGCCACATACGGCGGACACTGTGTTTTATATCGCCACGCTGTCGGCGGGCTATATCTGTATGCTCATGGCGGGTACGTGGATGTCCCGGTTATTGAAAAACAACCTCATGGATGATGTCTTTAATACCGAGAACGAAAGTTTCCAGCAGGAAACAAGGCTTATCGAGAACGAGTATTCTGTAAATCTGCCTACCCGGTTCTACTATAAGAAGAAGTGGAACAATGGCTATATTAACGTTGTAAACGTTTTTCGTGCGAGTATCGTGTTAGGAACGCCGGGCAGCGGGAAGTCATACGCAGTAGTAAATAATTACATAAAACAGCAAATCGAGAAAGGTTTTGCGCTCTACCTGTATGATTATAAGTTTCCTGACCTTTCGGAAATCGCTTACAATCATTTGCTTAACCACTTGGACGGCTACAAGGTCAAGCCGAAATTTTACGTTATCAACTTTGACGACCCACGCAAGAGCCACCGATGTAACCCTATAAACGCCAGCTTCATGTCGGACATTGCGGATGCTTATGAAGCCAGCTACACGATTATGCTTAACCTCAATCGAAGCTGGATAAGCAAGCAGGGCGACTTCTTCGTGGAAAGCCCGATTATCCTGCTTGCAGCCATTATTTGGTATTTGCGCATCTATCAAGGCGGCAGGTATTGCACGTTTCCCCATGCCATAGAACTGTTGAACAAGAAATACGCTGATGTATTCACGATTTTGCGCAGTTATCCCGAACTGGAAAATTACCTTTCCCCGTTCGTGGACGCTTGGGAAAGTTCGGCAGTTGAACAGTTGCAGGGGCAGATTGCCAGTGCAAAAATCCCGCTTTCAAGGATGATTTCACCCGCCCTTTACTGGGTAATGACGGGCGATGATTTTTCACTTGACATCAACAACCCGAAAGAGCCTAAAATACTGGTTGTCGGCAACAATCCTGACCGCCAAAATATCTACTCGGCAGCACTGGGATTATATAATTCCCGTATCGTGAAGCTGATAAACAAGAAAGGTCAGCTTAAAAGTTCGGTGATAATAGATGAATTACCAACTATATATTTTCGGGGGTTGGATAATTTGATTGCCACCGCCCGAAGCAACAAGGTTGCGGTTCTGTTAGGCTTTCAGGATTACAGCCAGCTTACCCGTGATTACGGGGACAAGGAAAGCCGGGTTATCCAAAATACTGTGGGTAACGTGTTCAGCGGTCAAGTAGTCGGTGAAACGGCGAAAATCCTTTCCGAGCGTTTCGGAAAGGTGTTGCAGAAACGGCAGAGCATGACGATAAACCAACGGGAAAAATCCACCTCGATAAGCACCCAAATGGACAGCCTGATACCCGCCAGCAAAATATCCAACCTCACGCAAGGTATGTTCGTGGGTGCTGTGGCGGACAACTTCGATGAACGGATAGAGCAGAAGATTTTCCACTGCGAAATCGTGGTGGACAACGAAAAGGTGAAGCGGGAAACCGCCCATTACGTGAAGTTGCCGCAGATTATCGACTTCACCGACAAGGACGGCAACGACCGGATGCAGGAGGAGATACAAGCCAACTATGACCGCATCCGTCAGGAAGTCAGGCAGATAGTCGAGGACGAGATAACCCGGATTAAGAACGACCCGGAGTTATGCCACTTGATTAAGGAGGAAGAATAGCTATATATAATAATGTATGGAGTGAAGAACAGCCGATGTAGCTTTACGGTTGTTCTTCATTTTGCTTTTTGGTGCGGTAGGCTTCAAAACGCACTAATATTTCGTGCAGGTTCTTCAATGCTTCCACAGCCTTGCCTATCGGCGGCATCTTGCTTTTGTCGAAAGTCAGTTTCTTCAAATCGGTAGTGTACGCCGTAGCCACTTCGGGTAACGCCATGACCGCTTCGGCATCCTTGAATATCGGTGCATCAGCCAGCGACAAGTGCGAACGGGAGTTTTTATTTAGTCCGTCCTCTATCGTCACCCGGTACATGGCATCCAAGAAATCTTCCGAATGTAGGTAATCGTTATATTCCTGATTGTGGTAGAGTGCCGACAAGTCGTAAACGTCACGGATATGCTTTGCCAACAGTGCGGCTGCATCCTCATTGTAAGACAGCTTTACCAGCCTTGAAACCTTGTCGCAGATAGTCTTTCGGGGGTTGATACACTGCGTTTCAAAACTTTCCAGCCCGTAGGTGCTTATCAGTTCCTCTTGCCCGATGCTTTCAAGAAAGGCGGTCACAATCGGTTTGATAACCCGCTTGTCCGCCGGGTAGAACATCAGTTTTTTGTCCGGCAGGTCACAGGATTTTATCTCTACTTCCAAATGTTCTTTCAGTCCCACGCCTTGAAATACATTGTCATACGAGAAATACAGTTTACGGTAATTACCGCCCGTTTCCGACAAATCTTCCTTGTATATGTCACTATTGAGTTCGGCTATGTATTTGGAAAGTTTCTTGTTCAATGTCTTTTCTGCCTGCTTGGACGCACCTTTATCACCCGTGAACACGAACAAGTCCAAATCTTCCGAGAAACGTTCTATCAGCCCGTAGGCTTTGGAAAGTGAAGTTCCGCCTTTGAAGTAGGTCTTATCCGCATATTCGGACATGGAAATATCCCGCAGTATCTTCGATACCCAGTAATCCTTTTCCACGTGCGACTGCTCGTAGCCGAAATGGTCAGCCGCCAGTGCGATGATTTCCTTGAACGCTTCCTTGTCCGAATGTAAATTCATATTTCTGTCCTATGCTGTTTTATAATCCAAGTTGAACCGTGTCGTGGGAAGAATGGTCTTTGCCATTTCCGTTTGCAATACGGTTTGTCTGATGTCGCCCAGTATATCCGCCACCACCTTTCTGACACGTGGCGGGTAACTTTTCGCCAAAGATACGATTTTTTCCAGTTCCGGCAGGCTGTACCCGTTGAAATATTGGCTTTTGACCCGGTTGTAGATGTCCTGCCCGGTTGTTCCGGGTATGCGCTTCATGTCCTTTATCGCATCGAGCAGCCGCAAGTACGGGACAAGGCTTTCATCCGGATAGACCATGCAGTAGGCTTTCACGCACTCTATATCCAAGTTCTTGAAACGGAAACGGCGAACCGGGTTAGGAGTGGCTATCGTTATGGTTGTGGCTACCTGTTCGGTCAGCCCCATTTTGTTATAGATGTAAGCCCCCGTGATATAGCCGTTCAGTTTTTCAGTCAGGTAGCGGAACTGTTCATCCTGATAGACAGGCAGCTTTCCCAGCCCCAGCACTGATTTCTTGGGACGGTAGTACGCCCCCTTTTCAACCCGTACCAGTACCCCTTTGCGGCTCTGTTCGGAAAGTAGCACCGCAACATTGGCGGTCTTTTCCGTTTCAAACGATAAATCCCGGAACGTGAATATACGCCCGGTATCTATCCGTTCAATCTGCCCAAGTATCTCTTTTCTGAATGAAGCCATATTTATGTCCTTTGTTTCTATATGCAAAGATAGTATATTATGTAATCACCTGCAAAAACATAACAAAGATTTTGCCGAAGATGTTTTCTTTTTGTCGTGTCACCTGATAATAGGAGAATAACGGAAACTCAATCAAAGGCTTGCCATACGCTTCATAAACGCTTCACAAATGGCTCACAAGTATAATGCGATTTTTGTAAAACTGTTGATTATAAGCCGAAAACAATATATACAAATGGCTCACAAATGGCTCGTTTAAAGCAAGCGATTAACTTCGGTCTGTACCCGTTTTAAATCTCCAACCAACAGTTGGAGATTTACCGCACCCGGATAATTTCAAGCTCCGCAGGACAAATTCGGGCATCCCTTGCCCCCGTTTTTAGTCGCTATCTGTAGACTGGACTATTATTATACCATTCAATAATCAAATCATTATCGTTATTATGGACATTTAAAGTGAAAAAGATATTCCTATAATGATTAAAGCAATAGATGCAAATATGTATCTATATCTTTTTGTAGAAAACATTGCTCCTATACAAGAGATAGATACAGCAAATTGCATACATTTTAAACTTAACTCTGTAGTCTTAAATATACACATAGACAAAAAAGATAATGCCAAAACAAATAGTATAGCATTCAATATATATTTCAGTTTCATATTCCTTTGATTTACATTGACCTTATTAGCAGTAGCATATAAATTGCTCATCCTAACCCAATAACCAATCCTATACAAAAGAACAAGGTGAATCTCTTTTCCTTGTGTTTCAGCCCATAGACCAGCCCGATAATAGCACATAAAGGAATATTAGATGAATCTGCATTTTTTCCTTTATTTACAAGGTATTTATGACTTTCTTTGCTCAATTTGCAAATCTCACGGTTCTCATTGTTCTGTTGTAGCATACATTTATGCAACTTAATGTTCCCATGATTCAGTTTAATCTATTTTCTCTAATTCAATTGTAGCTACTTTCTCTTTATCTGGACTAATTTCATTCTGTATAATGGTTATATGTTTTTGGGTATAGCTTTTGATAATCCAAGGGGCTCCACCCAAATATAAAGCATTGCTATTAAATGTGATATATTTCCCTTCTATTGTATAAGTAATATCAATTTCATCGTAACCTTCCCAATTTACTTTCCCTTTCCGAGTATCTACAAATTGCATACCGACCCCCATATTTTGTACTGTCCAAGCCTCACAATGCCCTGTTCCACGCCATGAAGTCTGATAAAGTGCTTCGGGGGTTAATTCATTTGTCTGTTCATTATCATCGTCGCAGCTTATAAAGCTGAATGTACAGAGGAATAGCATAAGTATTCCAAGAATTTCTTTTGTTTTCATATTCTTTTTTTTAATCTCTTGTTTAACTCATTCAATCTTTATTTTGTCTCTTCGTTGAACCAACCAAAGATAAGACAAAGATAAAAAGAAGAATTCTTTGGCAGATTAAGATACTCTTGGAATATTGTTATGAATGTAAATTTCTAAACCTATGTTTATTTTTTGTTGTCAAAACTTTGCTTGCGTCTGATTCGGCTCATGTGTATGGGTGTAATTTTAAGGTAGGATGCTATTTCTTTTAGTGATACCATTTGAAGGATTGCAGGGCATTTTTTTAAAAGTTGGAGGTAACGCTCTTCCGGTGTGAATCTGAATAAATCCAAATAACGTGAATATGATTGGAAAAACATCTGTTCGGCTGCGATACGGGCTATCCGTTGGTTTTCATTATTTTCCTTGAATTTTTGCTGTAAGAATGTAGAAGAACAGATGTAAATCTCGCACGGGATTATCGCCTGTATATTCAATTCTGATTTCATGCCATATAAGCAAGTGGGATAATCGGCTATAAATTCATTTGGAAAGGAAAAACCGACATTATACGGCTTGTTTTCTGTCCGGTTGGTGCAACTGTATTTGACTACGCCTGATAAGATAAACCCGAAGAAAGAACAGGCATCACCTTCATGGAGAATAAACTCATTCTTTTTATAATGTCGTAACTCTCCATGTTTCAGACACAACTCCTTGAAGAAGTCTATGTCTATGTTACTCATATATGAATTGAATTCGGCTATCATTTGTATATAAGAGAAATGTATAAAAAATATCTGAATTTCCATGTTTGGAGTTTAGTCTGTTTTTTGTCTATATATCCAAACCGTACTAAACTTTTTTCTGTTGACTGCAAGATATAAGTACTGGCGAAAAGAGTAAGAATAAAAGGTATTTCTTTTTGACAGTATTACTTTTAATAATTTGAGGAGGAAATAATACTCTAAGTAAAGGCTTATTCTACCGTCCGAGAGCTTATTTTGCTCCAGCTTGGGGTTTTCTTTCGTTTTATTTTCTAACATTGCCATTGTTTAGAGGTTTTATCTCGATTTAGGTGCCGTAACCGGGTAATTACACTAAATAGTTGATTTTCTTTTGTTTTCTGCGGATGCAAAGGTACAAAAGAAAATGATATTTCAAAGTGTACTGAATAACAGAAAATGGCAAAAATAGAGAAAAACAGAAAATATTCAAATGACTGATAATAAGAAAGATGAATTATTTTTATTCTATAATCTCCATGTCTTGTATCGGCATTGGCATTGGGTGGTAAAGAAGCAATAGATAACATCCATATTCTAAAAACTATTCCCTACATAGAAATGTCACTCCAATCTATCGGGGATTTGAAACGAGTGCAATAACAGATTACTAACGAAGCGCGATGACGCTTAAACAGTGTTCCCCGCTAATCCATTAAAGGGTTCACATATGGTTCATACTCGAATGATTTTCTTTTGCAAAATATGCAAATTACTTGAGTTTTAGCTATTTCAAAAAACGACCAAAGGGTTCACAAAGGGTTCATCGAAAGAGAGTGAAATCATTCACTCTCTTTTTTATGCCCTTTTCAATTCTGCAACCAATGGTTGCGGAATTTCATCCCACCCGGACAAATCGGGACACCGCAGGACAAATTCGGACAGCCCTTGCCGCCCGTCCAAATATAGCATATTTAGTCGCTACCTTTGGGCGGGACTATTCCCGTAACCACTAAAATTCCAATTATTTATGGCAAACAGAATGACCCCGCCCGCAGAGGGGCAGGAAAAAGACGTGCTGCTGGTCTTGGATAAACAGCAGGGCAAGGTGAGTGCCGTTAAGGGTATCGACAAGGAGGGCAATTTGCAGACCGTGCCGCCGACACACGGCGGCGAGTTCATGCAGGTGGACAAGAACAGCGATGTGTTCAGCAACTTCATTTCCAACTTCTACCGCAAGTATCAGGACACTTCCGGGCTGGAACTGTTCAGCGTCAAGGCTTCCGAAGCGGAGCGGGACGCAAAGGCAATCGAGGACAACCACCGCAACCCTACACCGGAGGGCAACAAGCGGGCTGAAATGCTTCGAGTTCCGAAGCCCGACTTCCACGAGTTCAAGCAGGGCTACCGCTTCGACCCGTCAAAAATCGACTGGGAGAACCTGAAAAAAGTCGGCATCACCGCCGACACCCTGAAAAACACGAAGGACTTCGACCGGGTGATGCGTGGCTACAAGTCCCGCAACACCTACACCGTTTCGGGGACGGTGGGCGGCTTCTACCTCAAACCTACCGATGTCAAGCTCTCTTTCTATCAGGCTAAGGACGGCACGGTAGTCCCCAAGCTGCACGGCGTGCAGCAGGACGAGAAACTGTTGCAACGCCCGTTCCATGAACACGGGTTCACCAAGCAGGAACAGGGCAACTTGCAAGGCACTGGCAACTTGGGCGGCATCGCTGAAATCAAAGACCCGAAAAGCGGCGAGCAAATCCCCGTGTTCGTCAGCCGGGACAGGTACACGCACGAACTGGAGTATATGCGGGCTGACAAGTGGAAATGCCCCGATACAATCTGTAACGTGCAAGTCAGCCCGGAGCAGAAAGCCGCCTTTGAAGCCGGGCAAGCGGTGAAAATGGAAAACCTGCAATTCAGGGACGGCACGAAGCGCAGTGCCTATTTGCAGGTCAGTGCGGTGGAGCGTGGCTTGGAGTTCCTGCCCCGTGCCGCCGTCCAGTTCTTGCAGCAGGGACAGCAGCCCGCAGAGCAGCAGGTAGCCGGGCTAAAGGACGGCAAGGGCGTTGAGTTCAACGGTCATGTACAGCCCGGCGCACAGGGCAAATCCCCCGACAAGGTGCAGCCGAAAGACGTTACCCCCGCCGCCGAGAGCCGGACGCAGGTAGCGGTCAATTCGGGGGGCAAGACCAACGAAGCCACCAAGCAGGGCAAAGAGCCGCTGAAACAGGGTCAGGACAAGCCCACCGCCAAGCAGAAAGAGAAGCAGGAGAAAGCGCAGGACAAGAGCCTGAAAGCGGACAAGCCCAAGAAGTCCAGAGGAATGAAAATGTAGTACCCACCTTAAAAAGTAAAGAATTATGATAGCATTGATAGCAGAGAAGCCCAGCGTGGCAAAGGACATCGCCCGCATCATCGGTGCGACCGGGCGTAATGACGGTTATCTTTCCGGCAACGGGTATATGGTGACATGGGCGTTCGGCCACTTAATCCAGCTTGCCATGCCGGAAGCCTACGGCGTGGCGAACTTCCGCAGGGAGAGCCTGCCCATACTGCCGCCCGATTTCCAGCTAATTCCCCGTCAGGTGAAAGCGGAGAAAGGCTACAAGGCAGACCCCGGCGTGCTGAAACAGTTGAAAGTGATAAAGGAAGTTTTCGACCAGTGCGACAAGATTATTGTCGCCACCGATGCCGGGCGTGAGGGTGAGCTAATCTTCCGCTATATCTTCCATTACCTGAACTGTCGGAAACCATTTGTGCGTCTGTGGATAAGCAGCCTTACCGACAAGGCAATCCGTGAGGGGCTGGATAACTTGCAGCCGGGCGAATATTACGATAACCTCTACCTTTCTGCCAAGTCCCGCAGCGAAGCGGACTGGCTGATAGGGATAAACGCCACCCAAGCGTTGAGCGTTGCCGCCGGGCAGGGGGTGTTCTCACTGGGCAGGGTGCAGACACCCACGCTCGTGATGATATGCAGCCGCTATTTGGAGAACAAGAATTTCGTACCCGCCAAGTTTTGGCAACTCAAAGCGGCGACCGCCAGCGGGGAAATAAGTTTCACCGCCCAATCGACCGCCAAGTGGGAACAGCAGCCCGAAGCCATAGCCGCCCTGCAACGGGTAAAGGATGCCGGGCAACTTGTGGTTAAATCCGTTGAGAGGAAAGAAGCCTGTCAAGAACCGCCGCTTTTGTACGACCTTACCACGCTGCAAAAGGAAGCGAACACGAAGCTGAACTTCTCGGCTGACAAGACGCTTTCCATAGCGCAAAGCCTGTATGAAAAGAAAGTGATGTCCTACCCCCGAACTGGAAGCCGCTATATCCCGGAGGACGTTTTCGATGAAATGCCGGAACGTGTCGCCCTGCTGGGGCAATACCCCCGCTTTGCCGGGTATGCCGCCGGGCTGGACGGTGCGGCACTGAACCGCCGCAGCGTGAACGATAGCAAAGTGACCGACCACCACGCCTTAATCATTACCGAGAACCTGCCCGGCGAACTTTCCAAAGACGAGCGGGCGGTTTACGAGCTGGTAGCCGGGCGTATGCTGGAAGCCTTTTCGGGCAAGTGCGTGAAAGACGTTACCACCGCCTTGCTGTCAGGGGGAGATACCGACTTCACGGTGAAAGGGTCTGTGATGAAAGAAGCCGGGTGGCGTGCCGTGTTCGGCGAGCAGGAAACGGGCGGGGATGAAGAAGCCGCCAGCCTGCCGCCACTCCAAGAGGGAGAATATTTGCCACTCTCCGGCGTGGATCTGCTCGAAAAGCAGACCAAGCCGAAACCGCTGCACACGGAAAGCAGCCTGCTTGCGGCAATGGAGAACGCCGGAAAGGAACTGGAAGATGCCGAACTGAAAGCCAGCCTGAAAGATGCCGGGATAGGCACACCCGCCACCCGTGCGGCGATTATCGAAACGCTGTTCGCCCGCCAGTACATCGTGCGTGAGAAGAAGAACCTTGTACCCACCGACAAGGGGCTTGCCGTTTACAGGATTGTCAGGGACAAGAAGATTGCCGATGTCGAAATGACGGGCATGTGGGAAACCGCCCTTGCCAAGATAGAAGCGGGCAGCATGGATGCCGACATGTTCCGAAAGGGCATTGAGGTGTACGCCGCTCAAATCACGGCGGAATTGCTATCGGTGCAGTTATCTATCGCCAATGGCGAAACTTGTTCCTGCCCCAAATGCAATAACGGGCGCATCCTGTTCTACCCGAAAGTGGCGAAGTGTTCCAACGTGGACTGCACGCTTACCATATTCCGCAACAAGTGCGACAAGCAGCTTTCCGACAAGCAGATTGTCGAGCTGGCGACGAAACGCAAGACAGGGCTAATCAAGGGCTTCAAGGGCAAGAACGGCAAGGCTTTCGATGCTTCGCTTGTGCTGGACGAACAGTTCAATATCGGTTTTTCATTTCCCGAAAAGAAAGCGAAACCGAAGAAATAGCCTATCTTTGCCACTGAAATTTCATTGTGATAGGTTTTACAACTTATAATAATTGAAATTTTAGTGGTTGCGCCCGGCGGGAACCGGGCGCATTTTTTATACGCTCCCGCCAAACAGGTAGGTCGAACAGACCACCCCGTTATCCAGCACCCTGCTTTCCGAGAGTTTCCAATGTGAGCCGAATGTTTCCCCGATAAAGCCGATGCCTTTGCCCGCCATGACTGGGACGGTGTAGATAGTCAGGCTGTCCAGCAATCCGGCTTTAATCAATGAAGTAAGCAGCTTGCCGCCGCCAACTACCAATATGTCGGTTTTCTGTTTCAGTTCATAGACCCTTTGCAGCGGTTCTTCGGTCAGGAACTCCACGCCGCAGTCCGGCGTCACGTTGGTGTCGTAGTGTGACACCACAAAAGACCGCTTGCTTTTGTGCGGCCACCCGCCCCAGTGTTCAAAGATGTAGTTATAGGTGTTCGCCCCCATAAGCAGGCAATCCGCATCCAAATAGTATTTGCCGATGATAGCTTTTACTTTATCAGGCAACCAGTCCAGTTCATAGTCCGGCGTGGCGGTATGCCCGTCCAGCGATACGGCGATGTGCGCTTTGATTTGTTCCATATTGTCAGGTATTAAAGTGATATAAATCCCTACTGTCTTGGCACGTTAGCCGCCACCCCAAAAAGAAAGCGTGGCATGACGCTGTTTCAAAGTAGAGGTACTGGCATACCCAAATGTGGAAACAGTGCAGCCACGCTATGACAAACGCATAGCATATCCTGCGCTGAATATCCCCACATTTTGAAAAGTGCCAGTTTTCTACTTTGGGACGTTCGGCGAACGTATATGTTATATATAAAGGCAATATTCCGGCAACCGCCGTCCAACTGCCGTTACTTTTTTCGTGTAACTTCTGCAAAGTTAAGCAAATACCCTGAATTTTCACGTGCAAACAGAAAAAATCCTGCCGTGTTTCACAACAGGGCAGGACACAAGCACATGAATTACACAAGTTTTATCCATACGCTTATGGACAACTTGTGTTCCATCGAAGATTATATGAACCGATGACAAAACAGCTTTGGTTCGCCGTGTCTTTGGTGATGATGTCCCTTTCCCGCATGAAGCGGATATAGCTCTTTGCGGTGCGTTCCTTGATGTCCAAGACCTGCTGCAACTGCTCGCAAAGGTCTATGTAGGTGATGCGTGTCTGCCGCCCGAAGATGTCACGTGCGACATTCACCAGTTCCCTTTCCTTGCGCTTCTCCTTTTCCTCACGGGGCTTCTCGCCCTTGTACACGTGCATCCCGGCTTCCTTGTCCCAAGCAAAGAGCATCAGAGGAACGTCCAGCGGGCTTCCGTCCCTTACTTTCAGGGCTTTCACGACCGACTGGGCGGGTTCTTCGTCTTTCTCTATCGAAAGGATTGTAGCCGCCTTACGCTGCAACTCGCTGCCCAAATGTCCCCGCAGTTTCAAGCCGTTCGGTACAAAGTGTAGCACACAAAGAATACAGGTGTTGTAGATGCCCGCCAACCGATAAAGTTCATCTATTACCGCCACGCTTTCCGCTTCATCGTTGGCACTCTTAACAAGGTCGGCGATGCCGTCAATGACGACCAACTGGATGCCGCCGTACTGGTAGTAAAACTTATCCATGCTCTGCACAATGGCGTTCAGGCGTTCCTTGCGTGACATACCCGTCAGGCAGAACGCTTTCAGCTCATCGGGTTTGTCCGGCTGTTTGGCACGTGCCAGCAGGTTGCTTACATTCTTGAACAGTTGCACTTCCGACTGTTCGGTGTCATATAGCAAGACCGCCTTGTGCCTGCCGTTGGCGGTTATCTGTATGCCCAGCGTATCTATGTCCGCACCAGCCGGGCAGATGCAGCCCGCCACGATTGCGGCTACATAATTGCTCTTTCCCGTTCCCTCGCCCCCGGTGATGCCGAACAGGTTGCCTTGTGTTCCTAACGGAACGTCACCCGCCGAAATAATCTCTTGCGCTTTGGCGGGCGGGTTGTTGAAATCTATCTCGCACGATTTAAGCATAATCAATGTGTCGCTATACAGGTTGTCTAAAAATTCGATAAACAGTTTCAGGAAATCTTCACGGGTGTTCCCGGCTTTGAAGTAGTCGGATATGTCCTTTTCCTCTTTCGTTCCCGGAAGCGGGAGCAGCAGGCGTTTCACGCCAAATTCTTCCAATAGTTTTTCCTGCTTGCGTGAGCTTTCCCTGCCCGTCTTGTCCATGTCAAAGAGCAGGACGATGTGCTTGAAGCGGAACGTCAGCCGATAAACCAGCGTTGGCGGTATCGTCACCGTTTCGCTGTTGAAGCAGATAGCGTGAAAACCATGCGCCGCCAGCGAAAGCACGTCTTTCTCGCCGCCCGTGATGAATAGCGTGTCGCCTTTGGCGGGCAGTTGCTCCAGCCCGAAACAGTAGTTTTCGCCGAAGCTGCCGCCATAGAGGAAGCGGGGCGTGGAGAACGGGCGGTACAGCTTGATGTACTGTTTGCCCTTGTAGCCGTACATGGGTTCTGCCACCGATGAAGTGTAGGTGTACGGTTTGCCCTCTGCCGTTTCGCTGTTGTATTCCCGGAGCGAGCAGACCTTGTAATGTTCCAGCAGTTCGGGCGTGATGCCGTACTGTTGCCAGTACACCAGTTCGGCAAGCGGAAATTTCTGTTCCCGGAACTGGTAGGGCTTGACGGGCTTTTCGGGCTTTTCTTCGGGTTTGTCCGGCTCTGCCCGGCGGACGGTTGCCGGGGGAACGGAAACCGGAGTGCCGGAAGCCAGCCCCAAGCCCAAATCCCGGTCAATGATTTCCAGTATCTCCACGAAGTCAGCCGCCCGGTTGCAGTCCAGCCCCTTTAACTGCCCCACGAGGAAGAAGCAGTCGCCGCTGTAACTGTCGTTGCCGAAGTCTTTCATCTTGTAGATACCGCCCCGGCGGTCGAAGTAGATGTTGCAGGAAGCCTTGCTGTCCTCGTACAGCGGGTTAAGGAAGTTGCGACCTATGCGCCAGTTTCCGGGCAGGTAGTGTTTGAATACCGCCAGCCCGTTACTTGTTCTTTCTAAGATTTCCTCTTTCCTTAGCATACAGTTGGTGGTTGGTTATCAGGTTGTCGATGTTCTCTTTGTTGCTCCTAATCAAACGTTCTTCCAGCATCCGGCGTATCTCGCTGACCTTGTAGAAATAACGTCCCCTGATGTTGGAATAGGCGATAGTCCCCGATACCCGCAGGCGTTGCAGGGTCTTTTCGCTTATTTTCAGGAACGTGCAGACCTCGTAGCTGTCCACCCACATATCTTCTTCACTTTGTTTTGCCTTTTCTACATGATTGAATATGTAATCGGCAATGGCAGTAATTTTGTTGTCCAGTTCCTTGTAGGCTTTGGACTCGAATGTTATTATTTCCATAATGGTAACTAATTGATTTGCCGCAAAGTTCGGGTGTCCTGAAAAATAAAACGCCACAGGCGAACCCACCTGTGGCGAAATAAATTTTGTTAAAGAACGGTTGCCTAATCCTGTTCCCTCATGCGCAGCAGCAACCTGTCTTTCAGGGTGGAGAGGAAGCCTGTGCGGTCTTTGGTCTTGGCTTTGAGTTCCATGTAGGTATGGTAGAAGTCGCCGAGGTCGATGTCGAAAACGTATTCAAAATAGGCTACAATCTCCTTAATATCAACCGTTCCCTTGTTCAGACAGCCGCAGGCGTCCAGTGCATAGACAAGCTCCACCAACGCCCTTTTCGTCCCCGTCCAGCGTAGCACCTTTCCTGTGAAGCCGTTCTTCACCCGCTTGCGCTGTTCCCGGCGTTCCAGTTCGTGCAGTCGGTTGGTGAGGTATATTTCCAGCAGTTCGTTGGCTAAAATCTTGGCTACCTTGAAGTCGTGACTGGTGCTGAACTGTGGGTCTGTTTCGTAATAGAAACTGTCCACAATGATTTGTATGTCAGGCTTCCCACGCATGAAATACTGCCTGTCCAAGTAGGTGGCTTTCGTGCGGTGGTACTGGTAGAACGCCAAGTTCCGCTGGAACGACTTTGAAATCCGGTCGGTTTCCGACAGCAGGTAGTCCCGCTGCACGTCCTCGCTGCCGCTGGGAAAGCGCACCTCTATCTTGTAAACGGTGTTGTAATAGATGATTTTGCTTGCTAAAAGCGGTTTCAGTTCCTTGAAGAAGTGTATTTCTTCTTCCGTGCTGGCGAACGGGTAGGAGATTATAAAGGTTTTGAGTTCGCCCAGTATCTCTTGCAGGTAGTCCACGCACAGGCGGCAGAGCGTCAGCGTGTCCGCTGCGGTGTCCTCGTATTCCTGTATCTGCCATTCCACTTTTTGAAGCAGTCCGGCGAAGTATGTTTCCAACGGTATCTTATGTTCCATAACCTTGTGCTTATCTTTTATGAAGCACAAAGTTACGGGCATAAAAAATCTGTTTTATTCTTGATTTTTCACATTACGTTCTTGTAACTGTGCATTTTCTTGTTTCCTGCGCTTTTCTGCGTATCTCGCCCGGTGTGTCCAGCAAGTAAGCCTTGCAGAAGTCGTTCAAGTTCGATGTCGATGCGAACCCGGTGGTGAACGCCACTTCGGTAAGCGTGAGGTTTGTGTTCATCAGGTAGTGTTCCACGTCCTTTACCCGTTCCTTTATCACCCATTCTTTAGCCGTGTACCCGGTCATTTTCTTTACCTTTCGCCGGAACGAGCCGTATTCCATGCCGCATTTATCCGCCAGTTGCTCGGCATCATAGACCATGTAGCCTTTCAGACGTACCATTTCGGTGAACGTCTGCCTGCCCAGTTCCGGCAGCATCCGTTCGGCGTGGCGCAGCTCCTTTTCCGTCACCAGCAGGCGGTTGTCCCTTACCGGGTTTCTCCGCAGCAGGTGGAAAGCGTGGCATACCGTGTTGTACACGTTGCATAGGTACTGCCGTCCCGGTCGCATCCAGTGGAGCGCATCGCAGTAGGCGGTCAGTTCGGGTATGTCGTCCCGCTTGCGGTGCTGTTCCGCCAGTTCGTCCAGTATGGCGTAATGTGTGGTGGACATACCCAGCAGAATGATGATTGTCTTGTAGTCCTTGTACGCCGCCAGTGTCGGCGTTTCCGGCAGGCTTTTGAGCGTGTCGCACACGTGGGCGCACAGCCGCCCGTCCTTGCTGAACGGTTCAAGTTCCAAGTAGTTGTCCATTTTCCGGCTGTTGTGCAGCAGCCATGTTACCTTTTCGTCCAGTTCCTTGCAGGACGCTTCCAGTTCCGCTTCGGGAGCGGGCAGCAATAGTGATGTAATCCGTTGTTCCATATCTGATGTTTTATATATGAATGACATATCATTTGTTCCACCTCACGCAATCCGTCCAACCCCATTCATCGAACAGCCATGTTTCTAAGAAGAAAAGTACAAAGGGCAGCAGGAACAGAAAATATGCCTGTAATGCGCTGATATGCTTAGAGCGGCGGTAGCGGTTCAACAATGCCTGTACACGGGCTTTCCTGTATCGTGCAAGAATAAATACACAAATAAACAAAAACATTGCACCTAAATAGCCAAGATGTAAGGACGACCATTGCGGTACATTGTTAATCAGGAGAAAGTTACCGGGCAGAACTACTATCCACCACCAATACCAAAACAGCAGTATAAAACCTGACATCCGTCCTATCTTCTTGCCCCAAACCTCTCCCTTGAAATATAGGTAGTCAAAAAAATAGTATCTGTAATTCGTCCGGTTTGCACGCTGCTTCACTCGTTCAAAATAGTTATCTGTCTTTTTTATTCCTTTATTCATAATGGTTTGGTGAGGGAAAGCGTTCAGGGGTTATCTTTCCTTGTTACCAATGAATTTACTTTTATATATAGCGTACTCTACTGTGTAAGTAGCCAGCTTCACGCCCAAGAACATACCTACAAGCAATATATATGCTACTAAGCAATATTGATTATACAAGAGGTCTTTTAAGAATACAGGTATCAATAAGGCTATGATTGTAGCGTTCTGAAACCACTTCTGTACTTTCAATAAGAGGTTAATGTATAAATGATTTCCTATGTAATTGAACCCCCATTTATAATTATACCGTTTCAGATAAGATAGTGAAAACCACAATCCTACAAGTGAAGTAATAAGGGCTACTCGCCACCATGCTCCCATGTATGGGAACATACCTTTTAAGAATGTCAGCAAAACAACACCTATTATGCTACATTCATATACAATTCTTACTCTTGTTACATTATTCATATATGTACGCTATTGGTTAGAAAGGAGCATCGTCAGATGCTATCTTTCGTTGTTACTAACTTATTAAATCTTTATTGTATAATTTTTAGCCAATGACGATGTGTTATTATAAAATAAAGTAATACAACCAAAATGGGATAAATCATCCATGATATGAAGGAAGAAATCTTTTGGCTATTAAATATTAGAGGTTTACTCCTTATAATTTCCATACCTTTTTTCCTTTTGATATAATACG
This sequence comes from Parabacteroides sp. Y3-G-102, assembly GCF_023656845.1. Lineage (NCBI taxonomy): Bacteria > Pseudomonadati > Bacteroidota > Bacteroidia > Bacteroidales > Tannerellaceae > Parabacteroides > Parabacteroides sp. Y3-G-102. The sequence goes on from NZ_JAMOKU010000034.1 coordinate 19,824, forward strand.
AACAGAATGTCTTGTATAGTAAAACATAGATTATGATAAAAAACACAAAAGGGGTTTTATAATTGAAATTCTCCTTTATCAGTAGATACGTCAATACTATAACAGGAAGAAATAATATTCCACATATTATCTGTATCGTCCGCTCATGTGGATTTTCCAATATAAATTTATCCCTATTAAATATGAATATCTGATAATACATCGCATCTAAAATGAATTTTGTCATAAAGAGTTATTCGTATTGTTAGTAATGGTTCAGCAGGGAACGGCTTGCCGTTATCCTGCGTTGTTATCAACCTATTCTATATTCACCATTTATCTGCAATTTCAAATTCGCCGATTGTTTGGGTACAAATGTCAATGTACGGAATAGTCTTGACTATCTTGATGTTTTCAATATCTTCACTTCCTCCCAAAGCCAAAAGTAGAGAATATCCAAAACACTCGTCATAATCTGGAGTTCCGAGTTTTTCTTGTATTATAGGATAATTTTCTAAATCAAACCAGCCTTTCAAGAAACTTTCATTTACCATTACCTTATTAAAAATCGCACGAAGATTGGCAGGAAATATTAAATATGTTCCGTATCTGACATTCAGATAAACGACGTAATTATTCAGTCTCGGATTCTTTACATAGGCAAAGAGATCGCCGAAAGCCGTACACATGAATGGTAGAAATGATTGGTCATCCTCCTTTTCAAAACAGGAGTTTATCACATCCTGATAATCGGATGGATTGATGAGCTTAAACAGCCCATTACAAAAACTTCCTAACCCGACCTCCTGCCATAAAGTATTCAGTTCGGGATAAGACAAATCAGCATATTTAGCAATAAAAGTATCATCTACTGCTTGCCTCTTGCTATTGAGGCTTTTTTCTAAAAATTCTTCGTACATATTTCTACGTTTTATGGTTGATAATTTATTTATAACCGCACCTTATGGTGTCGTTCCTACACTTCTATAACTGCACCTCACGGATTATCCAGTGTATCAAGGGGATTAGGGATTTTTGCTTTATGGGCACTTGACACATGAAGATAAATGGTTGTGGTCTTGATGTCGTTGTGTCCCAGCAATTCCTGTATCGTGTGCAGGTCTGTTCCCTGTTCCAGCAAGTGTGTGGCAAAGGAGTGGCGCAGCATGTGTACGTGTACACGGTGTTTGATGCCAGCACGATGTGCGGCTTCTTTCAGCACTTTCACCAATGCACTTGCCGAATATTGTTCTCCGGGTGTTTCGCCCTCAAACAACCATTTTTGTGGGCGATATTCCCGGAAGTAGTGCCGTAGTTCTTCCAGCAACTTGGGCGAAAGGAGCGAATAACGGCATTTCTTCCCCTTGCCCATGATGCGAACCGACATTGTTTCACTGTTGATGTCCTGCGGGGTCAGGTTAAGCAATTCGCTTCTTCTAAGTCCGGCAGAGTAAACCAACGAAATCATGCAGTGATGCTTGATGTTGGAAATTTGTGCAAGGATGCGCTTAATTTCATTCTTGCTCAACACTTCGGGCAGGCTCTTGTACTCTTTGGCACGGGTGATACCGCCGTAGTATTGCCGTTTGCCGCCTTTCACCTGCTCGTAATAGAACTTGATAGCATTGATGCGCATATTCTGTTGCGACACCGAGATTTTCTTCTCGTTCACAAGATAGAGTATGTACTTGTTGATGTCCGGCACTTTCAGGCGGTCGATGTTCCGTCCCTTGTGATATTCCATGAAGTCGCTGAAATAGGCACGGTATGTTTTGACGGTCGAGGGGCTGTAACGCTTCTGTTCCAGCAGTTCGAGGTAGCCTTTCGGCAGTGTGTATTCCCTTTTAGGTTTGGGATGCCGCACGTAAACCCGGCTGTAATCAATATAGGCGTGGGGTGAATAGCGGTCGTAGAAATCCGGCAGGCTGAAAGCGGCTGACGCTATGTATGCAGAGCCGTTGCCAGCCATTTCCATGCCTGTGTCTTGGGCGAGCAGTTGGGCGACAGCCTGACTGCTCGCATATTCTATCCGTATGTAGTCTGCACCGTCCCTTGTTTCTTTGTGCAGCACGATGCTTCCTCTTTGTTTCTGAACCTTATCCATGTCGCTGAATTTTGCTTCATGCTCCAAAGATAGAACAAAAATGCCACATTTTGAACATACGTTCAAAAATAATAGAGGTTAAAAAAACAAAACTGTATCAGGCTTTAAGCAGCGAATAGATATAGCGAAAGTTTTCTGCCAGTTCGTCCACGTTCAAACCGTTCAGGAATGCTTGTTCGTATGACAGTCCTAAAAACATTTGCCGGAACATGGTAGCCGTTTTCTTCACGTCCGTGTCACTTCTGATTTCCCCGCTTTCTTTTGCTTTCTGCACGACTTTCGCCCACAGGTCATGGTCATGGCTAAATACTCTTTCGATTTTCTGCCTGATGCCCGGATAGTACGTACGCACTTGTGACAGGAAATGAAAGTAGTAGAAGCTGGAGCTACAATCATGCGGGTCGCCATTGTCGCCAATCAGTTCAACAATCCTTTTCATGGAAGCGGCTACCCCTGCCACGTATTGCCCGATGAACTCTGCCAACGTATCGGCAGGAGTGGCAAACTTGTTTCCCGGTTCGTGCATTTTTAGCACGTATTTGTCTGCCACAGCCATGAATAAATCCAGCTTATGCGGAAAATAATAAACGATACCCGTTTTTGTCACCCCGCAGGCTTTGGCAAGCGTGATGATGCTTGCTTTCTCGTAGTTCATCCTGACAAATACCCCAAATGCTTTATCTATTACTTCTTCACGGTTAGTTATTATCATACACGTTTGTTTTTAATCGGTTACGAAGATACGGATTTTGTTTTAACCATTTGTACCCCAGTGCTTTTTTTTAGTGCAAGGTGCAAGTATATATTTATATATATAGCTTGCACCTTGCACTAACCCAAAAATATTTATTATCAGATATTTGCGAGTTTCAAAAGAATGCAGTATCTTTGAACCCGAAAGTTAGGCAGACAAACACGGTCAAAGTTGGACAGGCTTAACGATTAAAAATCGTTACTGTTTCGTTACCTATTTGAAATTTTGAAAGCAAAGTAGCTGACATATAAGCGGTTAGAGTTATAGGTTCAAAACCCTGTCTTTCCGCAGAGAGTCCTGTAAGGCGAAAGCTTTACGGGATTTTTTGTTTTTGAGGCGTTTGTCCGGGCATGAACGGAAAGTGGGAGTTCGATACGCTTTCTTCTTATATATTTGCGGGGAATAACCGGCAAATGAGCGATCGTCTGTTTAAGCGAGAACTGAAATCATGGGAAGTGTCTTGAAAGCCGGCATACAAAATAGGGTTCGCCTTACGGACAAATACGCTACCGGAATGGTTTGCGCTAGGCCGGAGTTTGCAACGTTTTCTTTTGAGAGCTACGGAAAAGAATATCGCTTTCGCCTTTTTGAACCAGCCTTGTGAGGTGCGTGATCTTTCCGGTTTGCTGGCGAAAGATTTGTCTTTCACCAACGAGATTCCTGCCTTGATCCTCCGTCTGGGATACGCTAAGCGGAAAATGCCGTACTCACCTCGAAAGTCTTGGCGTGAGAGGCTGGTTCCGTAATGGCTAAGTCAGATAGCGAGTACCCTCGTTCATGCCAGCTTGCACGGGATATGCCAATACGAAACTGTTTGCCTGAAAGTATTTGTTGAGGTACTTGGGGATACGGGCCATGGCGGGAGCGTAGGAAAGTCCTTCCTTGCGGCTAAGGATAATCCACATCGTGTCGTCCGGTTTTATATCCCGGAAAACGATCAGGAAGTCATCCCAGTCGTTGAATTCGATATAACTGGCTTCTCCGCTTTTCTTGGCTAATAATTTCTTTAAGGCATTCAAGGTCGCTTCCGAACCGTAAAAGACTGTCGCTGCACCTGTGTTCTGGGTCACGTTTCGTAGCCGGAAGATGATTTGGTTGAAACCGATTTCTTTTTCGGCCAATTCCGGGATGATGATCAGATGCCGTCTAACAGTAGAGATGGGTTGTGCGGGCTTGTATATGAATGTGCTTACACTACTTTCCGCCAATACGCTTTCCACGATATGGCCAAGGAAGGCCGCCGGTATATCTTTTTCCTTGTGCAATCCCACTACCAGATCTGTGATCTCCCGCTCTTTTACCACGCTGGCGATAGCATTCGATACGCTTAAGTCATATCTTAATAAATCCTTCATCCGGGTATCCGTGGCGGCAGCCGTATTGACTGCGGTCTGTAGAACCCTGCGGGATTGTTTTAACGCTTTCTCGTCTGAATGATGGTTATCTATCACTTTTAGGGCAAACAAGCCGTTCTTGTTTTGGGGAGATTTGATCGCCAAGCTGAGGTTGACCAGCTCTTCCACGGTCTCTTCATTGCTGACTGGTATCAAGATATGCTCTGATTCTTTTTTGTTTTCCTCCTTATCGGATATATCTTGGGCCGCTATGTTATGAGCGCCTTTTTGGGCGGCGAAAGAGGCGATGGTGCAAGTGACAAGTATCATCAGGATCGTACCGTTCAACACGCTCTCATTTAATAACCGGATTGGTTCCCCATTAGCGTCTGTTCCGGTGATTACGTTATATCCGACCATCACGGCGGCCAATGTAGCGGCGGCTTGTGCGTTACTTAGGCCGAAAATAACGCTTCGCTGATCCGTGGACAGATGGAAAGTCTTTTGGGTCATCCAAGCGGCTATGTATTTGGCGGCCGTAGCTACGATAATCATGATAAGTCCTACTTTAATGGTCTCGAAACTGGTAAAGAACGTACGATAATCTATTAACATACCTACGCCCAACAAGAAGAATGGGATGAATATGGCATTTCCTACGAACTCGACACGATTCATCAAGGGTGAGCTTTGCGGGATAAGGCGATTTAGGGCTAGTCCGGATAAGAACGCCCCGATGATCGCCTCCATACCCGCTACCTGAGCTAGGAAAGATCCCAGAAATACCATCACCAGCACGAATATATACTGTGATATATTATCGTGTACATGCTTAAAGAACCAACGCCCAATGAAAGGGAAACCGAATAATACGATTAACGCGAATATCAAGATGGAAACGCCCAGACGAATCCAAAACATATCGTTGACCTGTCCGGTGGCCATGCCGACAATGATCGTTAGGACGAGCAATGCCAAGGTATCAGTGATCATCGTTCCTCCTACGGTGATACTGACGGCTTTGTTTTTGCTGATACCCAGTTTACTGATAATCGGATAGGCGATCAATGTATGGGAGGCAAACATACTGGCGAGTAAAACGGAGGTCAATACGTTGAATCGCAGGACCCATATCCCGACAACCGTTCCTAGGATCATCGGAATGAGGAATGTGTACATGCCGAAAGCTAGGCTTTTCGTACTATTTCTCTTAAAATCCGCCATATCGATTTCCAATCCGGCGAGAAACATGATATAAAGCAAGCCCGCCGTCCCGGACAAGATAATGCTGCTATCCCGTAATACGAGATTAAAGCCGTGCGGTCCGATAATTGCGCCGGCAATGATCAGTCCAAGCAGGTGAGGGATTCTCAGCTTGTTTAATAAAAGGGGAGCGGCCAGGATAATTAAAAGAATCAAGAGAAATTTTAATACCGGGTCCGCTAAGGGCAATGTGAAATCTATTGTCGAGGCTAATACCATATGCGTAATTTTTTCGTTATAATTTGAAACAAAAATAATAAGAATTTGCGGAGATTGCAGCGTTTACGCCAACTTTGCATCTTCTTTTATAGATAACAATAAATGTGTGAGTTTTATAAGTTAAAGTATATGTAAATCTTGGGACATTAACGTGAACCGATTATATTTGTACATACATTACATTGAGTTTATTGTTATAAAACTAAAAAGCGTTTAAACCCTTTGCATAAAAGGGCGTCAAACATGAAAAGAGAAAAATATTTATTTAATGTAGAGGAGAAACAAATATGAAACCCATGAAATTAACATCTTTAGTGATGATGCTTCTGATCGCATTTAGTGCCGCGGCTCAGGAGGAGTTCTTTGATGATGTGTATTTCTCTTCCAAAAACAAGAAAAAGAAAGAACAGGTTGAAGAGAAAAAGGTTGTTCAGCCGAAACAGGAGTCTAGGGCCCTGGTCGCTACAGCCAAGAGCCAAGCTTCTTCAGACAGCCGGGATGTGGATGAATATAACCGTCGTTATACATCAGTCGAGGTGGAGGAGCCTTATCGTGAGGATGATTCCGTTATCTATGAGGATAGCGATGAGAATGAGTCTTCTTCCGAGCGTCGTTCGGATACTGAATATACGGAACGTATCATTCGTTATCATTCGCCGAGTAAGATTACGATCGCCGGAGCGGATCAAGTCGATTTGTATCTGAGTGACGGATATTATGGTTACGGCTATGATACGGATTATTCGAACGGTAGCGCGAACGTGAATTTTAATATCAATGTCGGCAACGGTTGGGGCTCGCCTTGGTATACAGGTTGGTACGATCCTTGGTTCTATAGTTATAGCCCTTGGTGGACTTATTCATCTCGCTTCTACGGCCCGTCTTGGGGATTCGGCTGGGGCTGGGGAGGCTTTTATGCCGGCTATTATAGTCCGTGGTACGATCCATGGTATGGCCCGTCTTGGGGCTGGGGTGGAGGCTATTGGGGTGGCCATTGGGGACATCACCATCATTACTATCCCGGTTACTACTCGACTCCAAGTAGACATTATTCAAACGGACGTTCCTCTTATCGAGATAATCGCTCTTATGCGAGTGGCAGAGGTTCCGGTTATACAGGTGGGCGGAGCAGTGGCTCTTCTTCCTTGAGAAATTCCGGATCGACTACAAGACCTTCGTCTTCAAGTTCCTTGAGCAATGGACGTGCGGGATCTACCCGTAGGGAATCTGCTATTTCCTCTGGTGCGGGACGTCGTTCCTCTTCTTCTGTTAGAAATTCGGCAACGACAAGAAGTAGCTCGGGCATAAGTAATAGCTCGGCGAGAACAAGGATTTCCAGAAGTAGTTCTGGAGCCGCATCTTCTTCCGGACGTCAATATTCAGCTCCGGTAACACGTTCTTCTTCCAGAAGCAGTAGCGATTTCTCAAATAGTCGCTCTTCTTCCAGTCAATTTAGAAGTTCCTCTCCTTCTCGTAGTAGTTCGGTAGGTTCTTCTTCCGGTAGCTTCGGTGGAGGTCGTTCTAGTGGAGGCTCTGTTGGTGGCGGAGGTGGCCGTGCCGGTGGTGGTCGCAGGTAAAAGTGTTAGGTTGATAAAATTAGAGATACGATGAAAAGGATAGGAATTATAATGTCGGTGCTTGCCCTGTGTGGCGGCACCGCTTTTTCGCAGTCACAGTTGGATGCCTTTAAGTATTCCCAGACGGAGTTGAATGGTACGGCTCGTTATTTAGGAATGGGTGGTGCTTTTGGTGCGTTAGGTGGTGATATTTCCGCTATGAATACGAACCCGGCAGGCTTGGCGATTTATAAAAGCTCGGAGGTGGTTACGACATTGAGTTTGTCTTCGGCCTCCGCGAAGACCGATTGGCTTGGTTCGAAGGTGGACAACAGCCGTACGAAGGTGAGTTTCGATAATATCGCTTACGTAGGATATTTCCCGACAGCGAATGATGAGGGTATCGTGAGCTGGAACGTTGGTTTCTCTTATAATCGCTTGAAGAATTATAACCGGAACTATACGATGGCTACAGGAGGTGATTTGAATACTTCTCTTTCTGATTATGTGGCCATGCGTGCGGCAGGAATGCCTAGCGGACTGTTGGGGGAGGGTAAAGACTATAACCCTTATAATAACCAAGACTTAGGTGATTGGCTATCTATTCTAGGATACAATGCCGGTTATATGGATTCATATAACGATAATGATAAAGAGTATTATAGTGCGTTCGGGGATAAAGATGCGGATGGGCAATGGAGTCCGTATTTATTGCAAGGAGGTCAATTAAAAGTTTCAGAGCGAGGTTCCGTGGATCAATATGACTTGGCTTTCGGTATAAATATATCGGAACTTGTGATGCTTGGCGCTACGGTTGCGATTACGGATCTGAACTATAGATATCAGTCATCGTATGATGAGGAATTTACGAACGGCAATAATTTATACTTAGATAATTACTTGGATACGGATGGTACCGGGTATTCATTTAATGTGGGTGCCATTGTTCGTCCTACTGATTTTCTTCGTTTAGGTGTAGCTTATAATTCACCTACGTGGTATAAGATGACAGATCGTTATTATGGTGAGGCCGGTTCTTATCTGACCTTTATGGATAAAGGGGAGATGAAGGAGCGTAAACTGGATGCGGCTACTCCTAATAATGCTTATTATGACTATGAATTCCGTTCTCCGGATAAATGGATCTTTAGTGCCGCCGCAATCTTGGGTACGACCGCTTTGATAAGCGTTGATTACGAGTTGATGAATTATAAGAATATGCGTATGTATCAAACGGATGGTAGCAGTAACGTGTATACTAACCAAGATATAACGGATAATTTCAAGTCAATGAATACGATCCGTGTAGGTGCGGAGGTAAAGGTTACTCCTCAATTTGCCGTAAGAGCAGGTGTCGCCTACAGCGATAGTCCGATCAAGGATAAACTGAAGAATGGAGAGAAAGAGGTCTTTACGGTTGGTACGATTCCTAATTATACGATCGATAAAGGGGGCATGAATTATACGGTAGGTATCGGTTATCGCTTCACCCCGAACTTCTATACGGACTTGGCTTGTGTATTCCGTACGCATAAGGAAGATGTTTATGCGTTCTCTAATATGTTTGCGGGAGATGATCCGAAGCCATTCCTCGAAGCCCAACCCGCCACGATGAAAACAAACACGACTCGTGTAGCTTTGACATTGGGATACAAGTTCTAATATACATATATTTTAGATCAGTAAAGTCCCCTGTTCGTACGTTAAAGGTGCGGGCAGGGGACATTCTTTTTATAATTTGAAATAAAATGTTTGTTGGTTTAAAATATTTTTCGTTCTTTTGCTTTCATAAATAACATTGTATAACAGTTAAACCCCATCGCCTATAGCATAAACATTACTCGAATAAACTAAAAATGTGAAAGTAATGAAGACTTTAAAAATGATGACCGACGAGGAATTGGTTGTCCTTTATGCAGAAGGTAATAATGCCGCTTTCGATATTTTATTAAATCGATACAAAAGTAGCATTCATTCTTACATTTATTTCATAGTACGTAACAAAGAGCTTACGGAGGATATCTTTCAAGAGACCTTCGTGAAGGTTATCATGACTATAAAACAAGGTCGCTATACCGAGAACGGCAAGTTTAAGGCATGGATTACTCGTATTGCCCATAACTTGATTATAGATAATTTCCGTCAGGAACGTAGCGAGAACACGATCTCGAATGATGAGGTAGAAATCGACTTATTTAATAACATCAAGCTTTGCGATGGTACGATAGAGGATAATATCGTGCGCCATCAAGTATTGTCTGACGTGAAGAAATTGGTAAAGCATTTGCCGGATAACCAGCGTGAGGTGTTGGAGATGCGTTACTATCAAGATCTTAGTTTTAAGGAAATCGCCGATATCACGGGGGTTAGCATCAATACGGCCTTAGGGCGTATGCGTTACGCTATATTGAATATGCGCCGTATGGCCGATGAGAACCGTATCGAGCTATCTATGGTGTAAAATAATTTTCTTTCCATGCAATAAGTCTTAGGTCCCTACGTTTTATTAGCAAACAAGATAAAAATAAAGGTGCCTATGAGGAAGCATTCTACGCAATGCATGGATGATTTGGAGAAAAAAGTGAAAAGTGCCCCGGAGGCGAAAAGTTCGCCTCGGAAGCAAACGATGGATTTCTTGAAACAGTTTGCGAGGGCTTATCAAGCGGAACCGGCTGTACGTCCGGAGCTCTGCGGGTATGTGTTGAACTAAGAATTACGGAAAGAGAATCTATATTATTAGGTTCTCTTTCTTTTTTTGTGTACTTTTGTAAAAACAAAAGACAAGATTATGAAGCATTTGATAGCGCCTTCCCTGCTTTCCGCTAATTTTCTGGATTTGCGGAAGGAGGTGGAGATGATAAATAAAAGTGACGCCGATTGGTTGCATCTGGATATTATGGATGGGGTATTCGTGCCGAATATCTCGTTTGGTTTCCCGGTACTTAACGCATTAAAGCCTATATGCCAGAAGCCGATGGATGTGCACTTGATGATCGTGGAGCCCCAGAAGTTTATCCCTGAGGTCGCGGCTACGGGAGCCTATATGATGAACGTGCATTATGAGGCATGTACCCATTTGCATCGGACGGTAGCGGCTATTAAGGAAACGGGCATGAAAGCGGGTGTTACCTTGAATCCGCATACGCCCATCTGCTTATTGGAAGATATAATCCAAGATGTGGACATGGTTTTATTGATGTCCGTGAATCCGGGATTTGGTGGTCAACGCTTCATTGAGCATTCCGTAGATAAGGTGGCCCGTCTACGGGAAATGATAGACCGGAAGGGATTGAGTACTATGATCGAGGTAGATGGCGGGGTGAATTTAGAGACGGGAAAGCGTTTGGTTGACGCAGGTGCCGATGTATTAGTCGCCGGTAACTTCGTATTCAAATCTCCAGATCCGATACAAACAATTAAAGACTTGAAAGCTTTGTAGAACACATTAATATATCACAAAACCTAACTATCATGATTGAGGAAATACAAAAGCGGCCTTTTGTACGGCCGCTTTTTTTATGGATAACCGGAATTTTATGCTATGCGTTTTTACCTACCTCTTTGCTTTTATATGTTTTAGGGGTTTTATCTGCTCTGGTTTTTCTTTTTCTGGGGTTCTCGTGGGGGCGAGGGCATGCGGAGTTGCGATACGATTCCCGTTGGATATGGGGAGCTATAGTCTCTGTTTTGATTGTATGTTTGGCGGTTGAGGTCTGTTGGTATAGTGACCGGCGTATAGCGCTTGTAAATGAGCCTGCTTCTTCTTTAGATTTATTGGCTACCAAGGCTCAATATTCTTTGGTAAATACATTTGATCGTTTGCGTTTGTCTGATGAGGAGAAATCTATTTTGGCTACATTGACATTGGGATATAAGAAAGCGATGAGTCGGGAAACGAAAAGGCGCTTCTCTTTGGCGGGCGTGTCTCATATATTAGCGGTGAGCGGTTTTCATGTTGCCGTGATTTGTGGATTCTTATCTTTCTTTTGCTCGTTTATGCCAAAATGGGGGATAGGACGTTGGGTTCGTTATATCATTCTGGTGGGAAGTCTTTGGGGGTTTGTCTTTATCACAGGATTAGCGCCCTCGGCGGTACGGGCCGCCTTGATGCTGTCTTTATATTTAACAGGAAGGGCGCTTAGGCGTGTTACGGATGGATATAATACATTGGCCGCTGCCGCTTTCTGTATGCTGGCCTATAATCCGTATTATCTGTTTGATGTCGGTTTTCAGTTAAGCTATTTGGCTGTGTTTTTTATTTTATTCCTAGTGCCTCGTTTCAAGGAATGGATAGTGGTGAGAAATCCTTTGTTGGCCATGCCTTGGGAATGGATTACGGTGTCTATAGCTGCGCAGATAGGGACTGCTTTGCTCTGTTTTTATTATTTTGGACAATTTTCGACAGTTTTCTTGTTTACGAATCTACCGGTCACTCTCTTGGCTATGTTTTTGATTCCTTTTGCCTTTTTGTGGTTAGGCTATCCGGTGGATTTCTGTGGATATGACTGGATACAGAAGATCGTAGAAGGGCTGGTTCATGGCATGGTAAGGGTAGTGGACGTGTTCAGCGCCCTGCCTTATGCGACGATTACGGGTCGTTTTAGTTTCTTTGAGATGCTAGGAGGTTATGGTTTTCTTGTTTTATGCTTGATATATATGAAGATACGGGAACCAAAAGTTTTGTTGGCCGCCTTAACCCTTTTGTTAATAATATCAGTAAAGATCCTTATTGAACTTTTTTTGATAGCCGGAAACTAAAAAAGTCGTACCTTTGGGGTGAAAACAAAAAGATTATATGATCACTAAAATCATTCAAGAAGAGAAGATTCAGAAAGCCAAAAAATACGTAGAGAAAGGCGAGAGTTTTGTTATCGTGACGCATGTCTCACCAGACGGCGACGCATTAGGTTCATCCCTTGGTTTATATCATTTCCTATCCGCTTACGGTAAGGATAATGTAGCGGTAGTAGTACCGAACGCATTTCCCTCTTTTTATAGATGGATGCCGGGCGCTAAGGATGTCGTGATACATGAGAAATATCCGGATTTCGCCGAGAAATTGATCAAGGAAGCGGATGTTATTTTCTGCCTCGATTTCAATGAACCCAAACGTATCGAGAAACTGGCTCCGGCGGTGATCGCCTCAGAAGGCCGCAAGGTGATGATTGATCATCATTTGAACCCCGCAGATTTTTGTCGTGTGACGATGTCGTATCCGGAGATGTCTTCTACCAGTGAGATGATCTTCCGTTTTATTTGTCGTATGGGGATGTTCGATTTATTGAATCGGGATGCCGCCGCTTGTATCTATACGGGTATGATGACGGATACGGGATCGTTCACCTATAATTCGAATAAACCGGAGATTTATACGATCGTCAGCGAATTGATCAAGAAGGGGATTGATAAGGATTTGATCTATCGTAAGGTGAATCAGGTCTATTCCGAGTGCCGTTTACGTATGATGGGATATGTGTTGTATGAGAAGATGAGGGTCTATCCGGAACAACAGGCGGCTCTTATCACATTATCGAAAGAGGAACTGGATCGTTTTCAGTACCAGACTGGAGATACGGAAGGTTTCGTGAACTTGCCGTTAAGCATAGAGAACGTAAGCTTTAGTGTCTTTATTCGTGAGGACAGCGATTACATAAAGGTATCGCTTCGCTCCGTGGGCGATTTTCCTTGCAATCAGTTTGCTTCTACTTATTTCAACGGAGGTGGACATAAAAATGCGTCCGGAGGTGAGTTCTATGGCTCTTTATCTGAGGCCGTAGCCGTGTTTGAGAAAGGTTTACAGGAATTTAATCCTAATAAATCAGAAGATTTAGGCAAACATGCGTAAGGTTTGACGAAGATTATTTACATTTGCGATTCATTCAATTAAAGACTAACAAATGAAGAAAGGTTTTAATATCCTGTTGATTCTGTGTGCCGCATTAGTTGCTATCTCTTGTAGCAAGACAAAGTCGTACACGGATATGTTGAAAGATGAGAAAAAGGCAATCGAGCGTTTGATCGATGCTAATGATTTTGAGATTTTAGACGATTTTCCTAAAGATAGCATCTTCAAGGAGAATCAATTCGTTAAATTAGAAAATGGTGTTTATTTGAATATCATAGATAAGGGTTCTAGTGAGCGTGCGGTGCAGTATAAAACGAAAATGTTGTACCGTTGTAAATTGCACTACATACTGGAGGTGGATACCTTGGTGTACGAGAATTATGGCCCACATAGCAATGGGACTTATCCCATTCCGTTCACATACGGCGATTATTCGAACAGTAATCCATACGATCCTTCCTATCAATGGGTAAGCGAAGGTTTGCAGACTCCTTTGCAATATGTGGGAGACCGGGCTAGAGTAAAACTTATCGTTCCTTTTAAGCGGGGCACCTATTATGACCAGTCGAAAGGCTTGCCTGTATATTATGAAATTCTAGAATATATATTTGAAGAAAACTTATGACACTAATTAAATCTATTTCCGGTATTCGCGGTACAATAGGCGGTAGCCCGGAAGACGGATTGAATCCGTTAGCTATTGTTAAGTTTGTAGCCGCTTATGCTACATTCATCCGAAAAAACACAAAAGTGGAGACCAATAAGATCGTTGTAGGGCGTGACGCACGTATCTCCGGTCCGATGGTTAAACAAGTCGTCCTAGGAACGCTTACCGGCATGGGATTTGATGTGGTGGATATCGATCTGGCCACGACTCCTACTACCGAATTGGCCGTAGCTATGGAAGGGGCTTGCGGAGGTATTATCCTTACCGCCAGTCATAATCCGAAGCAATGGAATGCCTTGAAGCTTTTGAATGAGAAAGGTGAGTTCTTGAATGCCGCTGAGGGGGCTGAGGTATTACGCATAGCTGCCGCCGAGGACTTCGAGTTCGCCGACGTGGATCATTTGGGCAAGGTAATCCCGAATGCGACTTATAAGCAAAAACATATTGAGAGCGTCTTGAATCTGGATCTCGTGGACGTGGAGGCTATTAAGGCCGCTAATTTCCGTGTAGCTATCGATTGCGTGAACTCCGTAGGCGGTATCGTGATCCCTGATTTATTATATGCGTTGGGCGTGAAGGAAATCTTCAAGCTGCATTGCGCTCCTCATGGAAACTTCTCTCATAATCCGGAACCCATTCCGGAAAACTTGACAGAGATCTCCGATTTGATGGGACATGCGAAAGCGGATGTCGGTTTCGTAGTAGATCCGGACGTAGACCGTTTGGCGATTATCTGCGAGAATGGCGAGATGTTCAACGAGGAATACACTTTGGTCGCTGTCAGTGATTACGTATTAAGCCATACTCCGGGTAATACGGTAAGTAACCTGAGCTCCAGCCGTGCGCTTCGTGACGTTACCCGTGCTCATGGCTGCGAATATAATGCCGCCGCTGTAGGTGAGGTAAATGTGGTTACCAAGATGAAGGCTACGAATGCAGTGATCGGTGGTGAGGGCAACGGTGGAGTGATCTATCCGGCCAGCCATTACGGACGCGACGCTTTGGTAGGTATCGCCTTGTTCCTGACTCATCTGGCAAAGAAGAAGATGAAGACAAGCGAGTTGAAGGCTTCTTATCCTCCGTATTTTATCTCCAAGCAAAAAGTCCAGTTAACGCCGGAGATCGACGTGGACGCTATCTTAGCGAAAGTAAAAGAGAAGTTCTCTCAATATGATATTACGGATATCGACGGCGTAAAGATCGATTTCCCGGATAAATGGGTTCATTTGCGTAAAAGCAATACGGAACCGATCATCCGTATCTACTCTGAGGCCCATACGATGGAGGAAGCCGAGGAATTAGGCGGTCAATTAATACAGATCATCAACGAGATGTGTAAATAACACCCTTTCGGGGCGTTTTAAAATATTGGGTTCAGTCTTCAGCCGAGGTAAGCTATTTATACTCTGTTGATTTGACTGAACCCTTTTCTTTTGGATAATTCTCGGTGCGTGTAATGAATAAACTAATAAAGGTAATCTTATTTCTAATTGTCGGGATGGTTCAAGCCTTCGCATGGGGAGGGCTGAGAGGGGACACGTTGGCCAAGGAGCTGGATGAAGCTGTCTTGAATAGATCTTTTTATCTTCAGCAACGGGAGCAACGGATCACGCAGCTAAAGGACATGTTTCTCTTGAGCAAGATATCGTTGTGGCAGGAATATGAGATCAACCACCAATTATACGAGGAATTCAAGAAAATACAACAAGACTCGGCCATCTATTACATAAAGCGGAATATGGAGATAGCGTCATTTATGAAGGATACGGCACGCATCTATACTTCCCGCTTACGGCTGGCTACGCTTTATGCTTTCTCCGGGATGTACCGTGAGTCGGAAAGTCTGTTGCGAAGCATAGACCGTGAATTGCTGTCTAAAGAGCAGAAACAGGATTTCTATGAGGCTTATTATTCGTTTTTCTCTTATTACAGTACGAATCTGGATTCTTTTGAATATAGGAAACAACTTGATTTATACAAGGATTCGTTATTGTCTGTCTTAGATACGGCCTCTTATCGGTATAAGATAAATCTGGCGCAGAAATATCTGGCTCACGGACAGGCGAGGTCTGCGGAGAAGGTGCCGTTACTTGCAATATACAGTTCCGCATGAATGAGATCTCTAAATTCTATCCTATCATTAATGCTTCCTATCAGACACAGGAAGCTCAAGGCAAAAGGCAATTGATGACTTATTTCTTGTTGATCAGCCTATTGACGCTCTTTCTGATCCTTTCTCTTGCCTATGTGTATAAGCAGATGCGGAAGATCTCAGCGATACGAGAAGAGCTGGTCAATACCAATGCCCGTTTGGTAAAGTTGAATGGAGAGATAAGCGAGACGAATGATTTATTGCAAGAGCGAAATATACAGCTATCGGAGTCAAACCATATCAAAGAGGAATACATCGCTCATTTCCTCGATCTCTGCTCCACCTATATTAATAAACTGGAGGATTACCAGAAATCGCTACAGAAAAAGGCGATGAATAAACAGTTGGACGAGTTATTCAAGATGCTCCGTTCGACCCGTATGGTGGAGAATGAGGTGGAAGCGCTTTATGTTAACTTCGATCGAATCTTTCTTGGATTATATCCTACGTTTGTCAGGGACTTCAACGCTTTGTTGCAGCCCGAGGAACGTATCGTCTTGAAATCGGAGGATCTGTTGAATAAGGAACTTCGTATATTCGCCTTGATGCGGTTGGGGGTTACGGACAGCGTAAGGATAGCCGCTTTTCTTCGTTGTTCGTTGAGTACGATCTATAACTACCGGACCAAGGTACGTAATAAGGCGTTAGTGCCTCGTGATGAGTTTGAAGGTTGGGTGATGAGGATCGGGATTAACCGGAATCCGTTATAATCAATCTACATTTTTTAGGATGGTGATCTTTATTAACTGATTTGTATTTAATAGGATAGCGGATCATACTGTCTACATTTTTATATCAATCTTCTTTTTGCTTCTTATTCCCGGATACATTTGCGGCATAACTTTTAAAAAGAGATGCCATGAAGATTAAATTAATGATTGCCGCCGTGATCGCCTGTTTGGTGTTCACGGGATTTACGAAAGAGAACGTATCCGATACGGTCGATCACAACGCATGGAAGACATCCGGCGTCGTGGTCATACAAAATGATATCCTTACGTTGGCCGGTTCCAACGCCCGTGCTTTGTTGAACGATGGCAAAGGCTATACGAACTTCGAGTTAGATATGGATGTACGTACCACGACCGGTGGCAAAGGTTATATTGGTATCCATACGGACGCTACGGATCGTAAAGGATATCGTATCGCCTTGAACAACGATCGGGAAGATCCGGTTTGGTGGCGGATGACGGGTAGCTTGGTGTCGGTCCGGAACCTGACGAAGAGTTTCGTGAAAGAGAACGAATGGTTCAAGATGAATATCCGGGTAGAAGGACGGCTTGTCCGGGTGCGGATTAATGGTGAGACTGTCGTAGAATATATAGAGCCTTCCAAACCTTTCCGTTTGAAGGAGAACGCTAAAGCATTGTTATCCCAAGGTACTATCTCGCTGGTGGGTACGGGACGTGGAAATCTTCAGTTTAAGAATATCTCGTTAGAGGCGTTTAGCGCGAAAGGAATAGACATTCCCGCTCAATGGGCGAATGCCGTGGATGAGCAGACGGACGTGAGTGGGTAACAACCTTTTCGGAGGCGGCCCGCAACAGCTTTGACTATGTGTTTACCGATGCCATGACGTTTCTGGATCATAAGGGGCGGCGTACGCACCTATGGATAAACAAGGAAGTGATTATCGATGATGAGCAAGCATATATGGATATGATGTTGGACCGTATCTGTTCTGTCTTGGAAGAGCCGGTCGATATGTACGTGAATTCCTGTTTCCTTCCCGATGCGATGAGTGACCGATATGATATGTTTTGGACAGAAGAGCGTATCGACCGTTTCGTGAATGCCTTGGCAAAAAGTGGAAAGACTTTGGAGATAAACGAGCTTTATCATATTCCGAATAAAGCGATCATTCAGAAAGCGAAAGCCGCGGGTGTAAAGTTCACGTTCGGTTCCAACAATATCACGCCGGAGGTAGGAACGCTCGATTATTGTATCCGTATGAAAAAGGAATGCGGTTTGACGGCGCAAGATATGTATAAACCACACATTAATATATAAGATTAGTTTTAAGGTCTGAACAAACATTAGATTTAAGGTAGAGGTATTAGTGCTTTAGGCAAAGATTGTTAGGTTTCGAGGTAAGATACATATGGAGTTACAGTTATAATATAATAGGTCGATTACTATAGGACAAAACATCTTATTTACTATATATAAAGATAATCATATATAGTTACATTCCACAAACCACGACGTGAACTGTACAGACCACGACGTGAATTATACAAACCATGCTGTGGTCTGTACGATTCACGCCGTAGTTTGTAGAATGTAACTGTATCTTACGAAGAATAAACAGGCTCTTGACTAACTATTCTAGCTGAAGTGTAGCGTTTTTATCCTATAGGAAAATAGCGGTGAATTCCTTTTCGAAATTCGGGGTGAATGCGCCTTTCCCCAGATTCTCTTTGATCTCCTCGATCGGCCAGAAACGTCCTCCGTCCAGTTCCTCGGGATTGGGGGTGATGGGGCCATCGTAAGTGGTCCGGAAGCTGTTTACCAATTCCTTCTCTATGGAAGACTCGAATATATAACGTTTGATGAAGACAGGCGTGAAATCGGTAATGCCCAATTCCTCACGAACCTCACGGCGCAGGGCCTCTTCCACGCTTTCTCCATAATCAATATGCCCACCTACGGCCGTGTCCCATTTACCCGGTTGTATATCCTTGTTCATGGAACGTTTTTGGAGATATAGATCTCCATCCTTATTAAAGATATGTAAATGGATTACGGGATGCAGCAACTTACTTCCGCTATGACATTCCTTGCGAGTAGCCTTTCCGATCGTCTCACCTTCCTCGTTTACCAGAGGAAACCATTCTGTTCTCATATTTTAAATAGACTTTAATTTACTGATAACCGTACCTAACTCCTCATCCGTTAAATTATTTCCATACGTAGCGTAATCCAAGCGGAATGTACATCCATTCTTGTATTCAGAGCAACCATAAGCGGTTTTGCCCCGGAGGATAGAGCCTTTGTGACAGATGGGGCAAACGGGCTTATCTGTTGATGGAAGCTCCAATTCAGGAGTAGCCTCTGCTTTCTCTTTCTCTTTCTTGGCACGAGGCTTACGAGGTTTCTTTTCCTTTTTCTCCTTGGGTTCGTCTTTGGGAGTTTCTTTAGCTGCTTTAGACGTATCCTCAATCGTAATCGTTCGCCGGGTTTGGTCGGAAAGGACGTTTATGACGACCTCGTTTACCATTTGCTTCAACTCATCAAGGAAAGTACGGGCCTCATAAGTTCCCCGCTCGATCTGGCGAAGCTTCTTCTCCCAAAGACCCGTCAACTCTGCGCTTTTCAGCAGTTCCTCATGGATCGTGCCGATCAATTCCGCGCCGGTAGCGGTGGGATAAAGATTCTTACGTTCCTTTCGTATATAATTACGCTTAAATAAAGTCTCGATGATCGCCGCACGGGTAGAAGGACGGCCGATGCCGTTTTCCTTTAAGGCATCCCGCAGCTCGTCATTATCCACTAATTTACCGGCGGTTTCCATCGCCCGCAATAAAGTAGCTTCTGTATAAGGTTTCGGAGGCTGGGTCCAAGTCTCTTTCAAGATCGGTTTATGCGGGCCGCTTTCTCCTTTCACGAAATCGGGCAATACGCCTTCTTCCTCGGTAGGTTCAGCCTCCGGATCTTTCTGCTCGGCTCCGAATACGACACGCCAACCCGGTTTGAGGATTTGCTTTCCAGTCACCTTGAATTCCACCTTATCCACTTGACCCAAGACCGTAGTGGTCGATATCTCGCAATCCGGATAAAAGGCGGCGATAAAACGACGGGCTACCAAATCGTACACCTTCCGTTCCGTATCCGTAAGATTGCGGGCGGGGACTCCGGTAGGGATGATCGCATGGTGATCGGTAACCTTCGAGTTATCAAACACTTTCTTGCTCTTCGGCAATTTCTGATTCATCAAAGGAGCGGTAAGCTCCGTATAATCCACCAACCCTTTCAAGGTATTGGGAACTTTCGGATAGATATCATCACTAAGGAAAGTCGTGTCTACACGTGGGTAGGTTGTCACCTTCTTCTCGTAGAGCGATTGGATCAACTTTAGCGTATCGTCCGCCGTAAACGCGAATTTCTTATTACATTCCACCTGCAACGAGGTCAAGTCGAATAGGCGGGGGGCGAATTCCTTCCCTTTCTTCTCGGTGATACTGGTAACAGTAAAATCCTGTTCCTTTACCTTCTCCAGAAAAGCCTCGCCTTCCTCTTTCTTCGTGAACTTACCTTTCGTGGCGGAGAAAGTCGTATTCCTGTAAATGGTCTTTAATTCCCAATAGGGTTCCGGCTTGAAATTGTCGATCTCGGCTTGCCGGTTTACGATCAAGGCGAGCGTTGGGGTTTGCACACGGCCGATCGATAATACCTGCCGGTTCTGCCCGTAGCGCAAGGTATAAAGGCGGGTGGCGTTCATCCCCAGCAACCAGTCGCCGATGGCACGGGATAGCCCGGCCTCATATAACTTATTGAATTCCGTCTGTTCTTTGAGTTTTTGGAAACCTTCCCGGATCGCCTCCTCCGTAAGCGAGGAGATCCAAAGGCGGTAGACCGGGCATTTACAACCTGCCTTTTGCATGACCCAGCGTTGGATCAGCTCTCCCTCTTGGCCGGCATCACCGCAGTTAATGACCATCTCGGCATTTTGCATCAGGCTCTCGATTACCTTGAATTGTTGCTCATACGTAGGATTCTCGATTAGTTTGATACCGAACCGGGGAGGGATCATAGGTAGCGACCCCAGACTCCAGCGTTTCCAGTTCTCCGCGTATTCATGCGGTTCTTTCAGGGTACACAAATGCCCGAATGTCCAAGTTACCTGATATCCGTTTCCTTCGATATACCCATTCATTCGTTGGGTTGCCCCTAATACTTCCGCGATTTCCCGGGCCACACTCGGCTTTTCGGCGATACAAACTTTCATCAATACATCATCCTTTCTTAAATGAACAGACAAAAATACATGATTATTTCCGAATGAGCAAAGATGTTTGTTATCGCGAGTTTATAAAGCTGTATGATGGAGTCGCTGATTTTGGTTCAATTTGTTTTTACTTTTGGGTATTTTGCATATATTTGAACCTATGTAATCGAAGTGGGAGATTAAGTCGAATGGCAGACATTGATTCAGAGAAAGAAAGAAGACTTGTGGCAGACTTGCTAGAAGGGGACGAGTCGGCCTTTTGTGAATTATATGCCCTGTATAAGGACCGCTTGATGTGGTTTTCCTTGAAATTCCTTAAATCCCGGGATATGGCGGAAGATGTTTTTCAGGATGCTTTCGCCTCTATTTGGCAGAATCGCCGTTTCTTGAACCCGAATGTACCTTTTGGCCCGTATGTGTATACGATCGTGAAAAATCGGATCTTAAACCTGTTGGCGGGACTGGATCGTGAGTTGGAGCTGAGGGATAAGATACGGTCCGCCTCATTGGATAGCACGAACGAGACGGAGGACTCGGTATTGGATACGGATTTAAACGCATTGTTGGATAAGGCGCTTGAAACGTTGACCCCACAACAAAAAAGGGTTTTCGATATGAGCCGTAAAGATATGAAATCCCATAAGGAGATAGCCGACAGTTTGGGTATCTCGGTATATACGGTACAACAACATATCTCTACGGCCTTGAAAGTGATCCGGGCCTTTCTTGCTAAATATGCGGAGACTTATATGAAGCTACTGCTCTAAAAACACACCTCCCTTTATTCATATTCCCGATAGGCACCGAACCGGGCTAAGCGATCCTCGCCGAGTTGTTCCGGTACAGGTTGCGGGGAGAGGCCCAAGCCTTCGTTGATCTGTTCCCAAAGTCCCGTACGGGTGTAAGTTTGATGCACTTTCTGGAAATGGGTGGATAGTAATAAATCCTTGGCTTCTTGATATTGCTTCTTATCAATCAGTAGCTGTACCTTTCGCTCGACCACCCATTCATCAGAGGACGCGTTTATCTTATCCAAACATTTTTCCCGTTCCGGTAAAGCCTCTGTTCCAAACTTCTTTAATACTTTATCCCGCTCGATAACCAACTGGGGATGTAGGTTCAACCACGAGGTCTCGGGGATAGCGGCGTAAGTATCTCTCGCCTTTTCCCACGCCTGCCGACGAACATATAGCCTTGCCAATAAAGCTTTCGCCAGATCGATATCTAGGATGGATAGTTGTTCGATCGCCTCCTCTACACGTTCTCTTCCAGCCAACCAAGTCCCATAGTGGAATTGCCAATAATCCCGTTCCGGCCGGGGAGATATTTGGATCGCCCAACGAAAAGCATCGTCCAGATCTTCCATGCCGGATGGAGCCCACTGCCCGTCTTCCGGATAGGGGGCGGCGGGAAGCGTGGACTTATTCTTATAGGCATCGGCTAAGGCGATCCAGATGGAAGATTCATTCTTCCGGGCCCAGTCGAATAGCGGGATGCGATCGATCGGGCGAAGCCTTAATGCCGGAACCTTTAAGGAATAGATATCCAAAGGATGATCTGTCGGTATCCAATATTCTACGTGATTCTTTTTCTCGCCGGGACGCAATTCGAGCTTGATAGATTGGTCGCTGATCGGGCCACCTTGGATTTCTACGTAAGGCTGCCGGTCGGGGGTACTGAGCATGGACCATTCCTTGTCGCCGGCTACGCCATAACTCCATAGCTTGATACCGGGCGTACTGGATTCGTCGGCGATATGATAGAGCCCGCTGCCCAAGGAGGGAGTGTAGGCCCCGAAAGCATTCACGTCTTTCGTTTTCCAGAAGTAGCCGGTCATCTCTTTGATATCCCGTTCATGATGGGTTCCTTCGGTTTTCCAGTCGATCGTGTCCAACGTGGAGGCATGGGATAATACGGTCCCGTTCGGGAAATCGTATTGGGTATCCGGTGCGCAAGGAAGGGCGGCGTTGGACCATGACATCCATGGATAGGCTTGCTTTCCCGGGTTGTAGTAAACAACCCTTTGGGTAAGGCATTCGTCCTTATCTCCTAAGGAATATTCTACAGACCATTGCATACCGTAATGAGATTCCCGTTCTCCGCATGTTACATATGTGCGGTCTCCCGTATGATCGATCTGATAAAGCACCGGCTCATTTTGCGTGGGAGAGTGGGAGATCGGGAAACTGACCTCGATCCCCCCGGCCACGAAATAGAAACGGGGTAATATCCGTGTGTATTTGATTACGTCCGGTCTGTACAAGACCTCCTTGCCGCTCTCCTTGTGAGTGAGGGATATTACTTTCCCGCAAAGATCGGGGCAGATGATAGCCTTGACTTTCTCGTTCTCTAGCGAGATCATCCGGTACCTTTTAGGTACCGGACGATTTGAGGTCTCGCTATAACTCATATAGGGGTATACGCCATTCGGGTCCAAGGCGGTCGGTAGCGGGCCGGTGGGCGTCAATACGTGCGTCAGCTGTATCTGGTCGAACTCCTCGCAAACAACACCTGTTGTCTGCGAGAAGGCCGGCCCTGCGGCTACGCTTGCCATGAGTGATAGGATTAAACGATATGCTTTCATGTCTTTCCTGCTATATAAGCCCATTATTTCGCCAAAAGATCGGACAGTTGACGGATGATGAGGTTACCCTTACGTACATCCGCCGAGATCTTGTTCTCATCGAACTCTTTCTCTTTCGGGAAGATAGACAAATGTTGGTCTAGCTGCTTCAATAAGCCTTGGGCTTGCGCGTTACCCGATTGGGCGGTCAGTTCCCGTAAGATACGGACCTTCTCGAAATCCACGATACCCTCTCTCATCTTCTCGAAGCGGATGCAACTCTTGCCTCCCGGATATACCATGTAGCAATCGCCTGCTGCCCAAGAGCCATGACGTGCGTCGCGATCGGCATCTTCCGGCCAAGCGTCGTAAGCCCATCGCAAGAAGCCGTCGTACCCATACGCCATTACATACCAACTGATCCAACGTCCCTCGATAGGAGGTGAGAACACGAAGTTGTTCGGGATCGGCGGGTTACAGCATACGTATACGGTGGACGTGCGTCCGGTGGCGGCCCGTGCCTTTTGCTCGGCGATGGTAGGTTCCTCTCCGTAAAGGAAAGAATAATCGTCCAGCAGTCCGTCCAATTCCTTATGCCAATTGCCGGCGTAAGTGATCTTCCAGCATTTATCATGGTTGCGCACGACATTGATAGCCGCTAAGGTCTCTTCCATCGGATTCTCGTTGATTCCGATATAGGTGATGTCCAACCAGCTTTTAGCTTCTAGATGGAACTTGAAATCCGTGAGGAAGATATTCCACATCTTCTTGAATTCCTCCGAGCTTGGCGCCCAGTTGATATAAGAATAATCGCCCGTAGCCTCGTCCTTATAGCGGTGACGGAATCCCCAAGGAATCGGGGTATAGAGGGTGATTGCCTCGTTGATGCCACATTCCATCGCTAATTCTACGTACTCGTCGAAGATCTTGTAGTCGAAGGCCCATGTGCCGTCCGCTTTCTTGATCCACTCGATCATGCCCCCCTCGATCATATAGGAGTTATCGGACCAAGGAGAATGTACTCCATAAGTCGTGATGTAGGTACCACCCGCGTCGGCATAATGCTTCAAATGCTGCTTGAGAAGCATCTTATGTTCTGGTGACCACGGTTCCACGTGATTGTACCATGCCACGGCCCACGGGTTCTGCCATAGGTCCAGACGGTATTTCCAGTCTTTCGGATAGGGGAGCAACTGGTTTTGCACCACGATCTCCAGATTCAATAGTTGAGGAGCCTTGCCTTTCGCCCGCACCTCCACCTGTCCTTTATACGTGCCGGGAACGGTTCCTCTCGGCACATCCACCATCATCCATACCGGACGGGTGGTTTGGGAAGGGAGATCGAAGCGGTCCAGCGTCTCGAAACGGTCTGGCATCAAGAAGCCGGATTTGTAGGGAGATTCCCCGCAGATGGCTTTTTTCTCGGCATACGGATAATTGGACAATACGTAACGCACCAACTCGAAGGTAATCCGATCTTTCGGGATGATGTTTCCCTCGGCGCTCCTCAAGTCCTGCGTAGAGACACGTACTTGTTCCAACGCTTCTGACGACCATACCAATATCTGGGCATTCGCTCTTTCCCCCCTCCAAACGGTCGTAGAGTAGGAAGATGATAAATCGTTGTCATGGTTTACGGGTACTTCCTTCCGGAAATAAAGCCGGTCGGTCGATCCGAAGGCGGAATGGATACCCGCCTGATTGCTCCAAGCGGGTTCATTCACGCAAAAATCAAATGTTAACTCCGGGTCATAGTGGTGACTCCGTACAGGGACAAACGTGGAATCCATCTGCCCCGGATACACTTGGCCTAGACTGATATGAGAATAAATAAAAAAACTAGCTACCGCTAAAAAGTATTTCTTCATGCTATAAAAATTTAAGATAATTCATATTTAAATGGGATTCCCCTCCCAGATAGGTAGGCCCTCCCTTCTCGTATAGGTAGGGCCTACCCTCATATATATAGTCGCTTATTCTTGGAAAAACCCTTACCAGCCCGGATTCTGTTCCAAGGTTCCTTTCGACAATTGTACCTGTTGCAAAGGGATCGGGGATAGCCAATGCTTCGGTGTCTGGAACTTGCGGGCGGATGCGGGTTGGGCGATGATAAAGCCATCGCTATCCACCTGTATATCCTGCCCGATCACCAACTCCGGGAATTTCTGTTGATACTCCGTACCCACGAATTTCACGCCACGGATCGCAAGGGGAAGAACCGTTTCCGCCGTGCCCCAACGACGTAGGTCGTCCCGGCGGTATCCTTCGAATGCCAGTTCCACGGTTCTCTCACGCCGGATCTCTTCCAGCATATTCAGGCCGTTGACGGAGACGAAAGCGTTGGTTAGGTGAGGCATATTCGCCCGGTTTCTCAGATCATTGATGGTGATGTCTAACTGATCGTCCGTGATTTGTCCGTTCTTCTCGTATAAAGCCTCGGCGAGGATCAGCAGGACTTCGGCGTAACGAAACTCCTTGAAGTCGTATTCGCCGATGAATTGAGCGGCATCCAATGTCTCATCCAAGAACTTACGGATCATATAGCCTGTGCGTGTAGCGCTATTCCCTACAAATCCAGGATAGGTAGGTGTCCAGAGACCTCCCTCGAAAAAGACCTCGCTACCGGGAACGATAAACGTCTGCTCCATACGGGAGTCCCGGTTCTCGAATTCACTCGTCTGGTATTGGAATCCCTTAAATAAAGGGGATTTGTCGATGGGCAGACCATCGTTACATAAATACATATCCGCAAGGTTTTTTGTAGGAACCATGGCACCGAACCAAAGTTCCCGTGTCCAGTTATGGGTCACTCTCAATTTATAATAACGCCTTGCCAATAAGACCTCCTTGCTATCATCCCCCTCTAAGATATGTAGATATTTATAGCTTTCCTTCCCTTTATCCCGGAACAAGGCGTATTCCTTGGAATCCACTAGGGCTTGGGCGGCATCGATAGCCGATTGGATATACATATCGGCATTGGAGCCTTGATGGTATTTCTCCCAAGTTCCCTCGTACAAGGATACGCGGGCTTTTAACGCTAAGGCGGCCCCTTGCGTGGTACGGCCCAATTCCTCGGTAGTCAACTGGCTTTGCTTGGGAAGCAAAGGAATCGCCTTATCGAGATCGTCGATGATAAAATCAATGATCTCCTGCTGGGAGGAGCGAGGCGTGTAAAGCTGTTCCGAGGAGGTATTCAAGGGAATCTCTATCTTGGGAACCCCTCCGTAGAACTTGACCAGTTTCCAGTAGTTGTAGGCCCGGAAGAAATGGGCCTCGGCTTTCCAGCGTCCGATCTCGTCGTCGGTCAATCCAGACTCCTCCGCTTTCTTGAGCAGATAGGAAGTGGATTGGATGAATTTCCAAGGCTCATCCCAATCATCCGAATTGACCGGTGCTAAATAAGAACCATCGCTTACGTCGTCCGCCCCCGAACCGAAAGCGATATCCGAGTTCTTATCTATATATTGGGAGGCCTCCATCAGGCTGAAGTAGAAATCATTGGCGGCCAACTCGAAATCGGAAGGCTTTTGCCAAAATACGGCGTCGGACACTTGATCCATAGGTGTCATATCCAAGTCGCAACTAGATAGCCCGAGTGTGGCCGATAGCGCTATAATTATATTAAATCGTCTCATACTGCTAATTTGTTTTTTCGTGGAACCTTAGAAAGTTAAGTCAATACCGAAAGAATAATAACGTTGGAACGGATAATTGAATCCGGCTTTGTCCGACTCGGGGTCCCATCCTCCTTTTACGTTATGTATCTCGAATAGATCCTGTCCGCTTACGTAAAAGCGTGTCCGTTCGATGCCTAGTTTCTGTAACGCGCCTTTGGGGAGCGTGTAGCCTATCTGGATATTCTTTAGGCGAATGTAGGCGGCGTTGATCTTTTGCAGGGTGGATGCCTGATAATTCCAATGCCGGATTTCTCCATGCGTCAAGCGGGGATAATAGGCGTCCGGGCGATCCTCGTTCCATGTCTGGCCGTAGTAGAACTGGGGCGGGTATCTCCACCAGTCGCTCCAAGGCATGGCGAAGTCTCCTTCACGGAACAAGGTGCGCTTGGCAACTCCTTGGAAGAATACGCTGATATCGAAGTTGTTCCATTTAGCGCCCAGATTCAATCCGAAGGAATAGCGGGGAGTGGTGGAGCCAACGTATTCGGCGTCGCCGTCATCCCCATCTTTATCACCGTAGGTGGAGATCTTACCGTCGCCGTTCAAATCCTTGAACTTCGCGTCTCCGATGCCGATATTGGAAGGTACGCCCTCTAGTTTCTTATAAGCGTCGAGATCCGCTTGGTCCTTGATCACGCCATCGTATACGTAAGCGAAATAGGAATTCATGGGATAACCTTCCCGGGTCTCGTTCAATCCTAGTTTATAGGTATCGGCACCTCCGTATTCAACTAATTTGTTCACGGCGTCGGTCAACTGGAATTGGGCAGAGTATTCAACGTTGCCGATCTTGTCGGTCCAGTTCAATGTCAACTCGAAGCCGTTCGTGCGTAATTTACCCGAGTTCGAGTAGGGTGCCTCCGCGCCTAACATGCTGGGATAAGTTACCGGAATTAACATATTATTATTCATTTTTACGAAATAATCAAACGAGAAGCCGAGGCGGGAATCAAGGAAAGCGGCATCGACACCCACGTTGACATTCTCCAGAATTTCCCATGTCCGGTCTACCCCGGCCAATACGTCTAAGCCCATGGCTTGGCTTTGGGAACCGTTTCCGAACGGATAGATTAATTTAGTTCCCCAGCCATCGTCCCTAAACTTTAGCAACTGGATATAGTCATACAGGCGGATACCTTCTTGGTTTCCGGTCTGTCCGTATGATGCTCTTAACTTCAGCTCATTGAATACCTTGGAGTTTTTCAAGAAGTTTTCTTGCGAGATACGCCAGCTGGCGGAGACTCCGGGAAACATCCTCCACCGGTTGCCGGGGGCGAAACGGGAACTACCGTCATAACGGAAGTTTGTCTCCAGAATGTACTTGTTCTTAAAGCTGTAGCCTAGGCGGGCGAAGGTAGAGCCGGTAGCCCAATGCTCGGCTTTGGCGTCGTTCTTCATATTTCCCGTGCCTCCGAGGTTAAGCTCCCACAGCTCATCCGAGATGAAGTTATCACGGCGTGCCATGAACATGCGGACTTCCTCCGTCTCGTAGGCCATACCTAACATGGCGTCCAGATGGTGGTCCGGGCCGAAGTTCTTATCGTAATTCAAGTAGGCCGTGTAATTTTGGTAAACGGTCTCTTCTGTCGTGCGATCCACGGCAGACTGCTCCGGACTTCCCGCTCCGGTGTAGTAGGTGATATTATTGTCCCATGTATAAAGAGGGATCGCTTTCGCTATGTCCTCATTGTTCTTGTTCTTATAATTAACACCGGCTTGGGCGGTTAAGGTCAGCCCGTCGATAATGTTGGCGATTAACCTGAAATTACCATTCATCTCCCGGGTCTTGAACGTGGCGGTCTCGCTCTCTTTGGCCAACGCTACGGCATTGCTCCAGCCTCCTTGGGTGAAGAAGTTACCATCGGCATTATAGACCGGGTGGTTAGGCATATCCAGAATCGCCTCACCGATTACCCACGCTCCGTTGCTGCCTACATCGGTACGTTTATTATTGTCCAAGGCTACTTTGGTCTCCAGCTTTAACCAATCCGTGATCCTATAATCGTAGTTCATACGTAGATTATACTTGGTGTTATTGTCGTCGGCATATTTTACGACTCCGAATTGCTTGCTATAACCGGCGGATAAATAATAATTGGATTTCTCGCCGCCACCGGAGATAGTGAGATTGTGCTTATGCTGAACGCCGTTGTTCAACAGCTCGTCCATCCAGTCCGTGTTCGTAAAGAACAATTTCCATCCTCCATACAACGGGTGATCGATCGGATTCGGGTCGTTGGACAAGATCCTATCCAGAAGCTCTTGCGTATACATAGGGGCGGAGCCGTTATGGATATTGGCCTCGTTGTCCATGATCGCCATCTCATAATTGGTTGGCGCTTTCATCATACCGGTCATCTTGGAGATCGACAAGTTTCCATTGTAAGTGATCTTAGGTGCGCCGGTCGCTCCCTTCTTGGTCGTAATCAAGACAACGCCGCCTGCGGCCCGTGCTCCGTAAATAGAGGCAGAGGCATCTTTTAAGACGGAGATGGCATCGATATCCTGCGGATTGATCATATTGATATCACCGGGAATACCATCTACTAAAACCAGCGGGGCACTGTCTCCGTTAGCGGATGAGACTCCACGTATGTTCATCTTAAAGTCCTCGTTACCCGGCTGGCCGGAGCTTCGTTGGATAACCATCCCCGGTATTTCTCCCTGCAAGGCGGATAGCACGTTGGTCACGGGCTTAGATTCGATAACCTCGGAGGTGACTTTCGAGATCGCTCCGGAAAGATTGCTTCGTTTCTGTGTTCCGTAACCAATCACGACTACCTCGTCAAGCTTCTGGGCGTCTTCCTTTAGCTGGATATTAAGGGTCTTGTTGTTGCCTACGGCCACTTCTTCCGATAAATAGCCGATGTAAGATATGAGCAGGATCGATTTACCGTTCGCCTCGATGCTATACTCACCGTTCAGGTCGGTAACTGTCCCTTTGGACGTACCTTTTACCACGACGTTCGCTCCGATGATCGGTTCACCCCGTTCATCCGTAATGATACCGGTCACTTTCCGGTCTTGTGTCACTGGAACGGAGGCATTGCCCGCGTTTCCGAGACTGACGGCTATCGTGTTATTCTCTCGCTTAAAATAAAGATTGGCTTGCCGGGTGATCTCGTTCAATACGCTGTTGATGGGAGCGTTCTTGAACTTTAGGTTAACTTGTACGTTCCGGTTCGCTATGGCTTCTCCATAGAAAAACTTTAATCCTGTCTGCTTCGACAAATCATCGAAGACTTTTTGTATGGGTTGGTTTTTTACTTGAATCGTTATTCTTTCTTTTTGATTTTCTTGGGCTTGCAGAGGCTTAGGGGAGCTTAACGCTAAAAAAACTAAAATAATAGAACAACACATCCAATTATACCTAGTAATAGTTGGAAAGTTCATAATTTTGTATGTTTAAAGGTTGTTTTTATACACTTTTAAAAACGGTCCGATTTATGTAATCTCCAAGGGGGTCCAATCCAAGGGTGTACATATCGGGAAAGATAAAGGGAGATCGAAGGTCAGAGGTCGGTTTCCCTTTTTTATGTGGCTATGCTTAGGTCGTATCTTTCATGACAAATCGATTTTAAGGTTAATAACTCGTTTTGTATAACACGATCCGGTTTCCTTCCGTCCGGTATCGGATGCCGGTTGAATATTGAATCGCGTTCAGTACGGCTTCCAGACTTTTATTGTCGTGCTCGCCATAGATGTAATCGTCGAATACGCTATTCGGATCGAGTACGATCGCTTGATTATACATCCGTTCCAAATCGTGTATAACGCTACTGATAGGTGTCCGGTTGAAATAAAGGCCACCTTGCAGCCAAGCCGTTACTTTTTGGGCGTCCTCGTTCTTTTTAAGAATCTCTCCATTTGTGTTATTCACGATTATCTGCTCGTTCGGTAATAGGCGCATTACGCTTTCGGGCATATCCACCTCAACTTTTCCGGTCCGAACGCTGACGGCCATCAACTCATCCTCTTGATAGGCTTTTACGTTGAAAGAGGTTCCGAGTACTTTTACGTCGGCTTGTCGGGTACGGACGATGAAGGGCTTGCCCTCGTCTCTCATGACATTGAAAAAAGCTTCTCCTTCCATTTCTACCAAACGGATGTCAGAGGTAAATTCCGTTGGGTATCGCATGACGGTACCGGCGTTTAGATGAACGACCGTGCCATCGGGAAGGGTGACTTGCTTATGTTCGCCATGATTGACGCTTATTTCCGTTAGGAGATGGTCGCTGGCAGATGTATGCTGCTTCGCTGAATGATTTAGGTATAGTTTCGCTCCGAATCCTATGGAAACGATAATCGCTATGCTCGCCGCATACTTGATGAAAGTGGATAGGGAGATTCTTCTTTCTCTTTTACGTGTCTTATCCAACAGGTCTTGCGCCTCCTTCTTATAAAGCAGATGATTATGGGAATCGGATTGAGGTAAGTCCTGCGCTTCGCTCCAGACCCGGTCCATTTCGCTTTCTAATTCTGCTCGCTCCGTTATGGATGAGGCTAACTTCCGCAAGGTCTCTATATCGTACCGTGTATAGAGTCCATTTACGTATCGGATTAATAAATCGCTTATATGTTTGTTTTTTTCTTCCATTATTTCTCGTGCTATATTAATAGTACAAAGAAGTCCGGGAGAACTGGGATATCATTAACTTTTATTAGTATATGATTTTATTATCTTCGCGAAACGATATGTGATGCTAAATGAAAGAGAGACAAATTATAAAGTCGTTGAAAGAAGGAGATAGGGAGGCTTTTTCGATGTTGTATAAACAATATTGGGAAAAGGTTTATCATTTCTGCGGGCTTTATTTGAATAATCGGGATGTGGCCGAGGATGTGGTACAAGAGGTGTTTATCAAGGTCTGGGAGTCGAGGGAATTCATCCGGGAGGATGATAACTTCAAGGGGCTTCTGTTTGTCATCACCCGTAACTTGATCTTTAATCAGCACCGGAAGAACGTGAACGAGGACTTTTATAAAATGACGGTCTTGTCCGCTATGGAGACCTCTTACGACTTAGAGGAAGAGATCACCGCCTATAACTTGGGGGAGTATATCAATCATTTGATAGAGGAATTGCCGGAAAGACGCCGGGTTATCTTTAATCTAAGCCGGAAGGAGCATAAAAGCTATAAAGAGATAGCCTTCCAACTCAATATTTCCGAGAAGACCGTTGAGAACCAAATCAGCGAAGCCTTGAAGTTCTTGAAGAAAAATATCATGTTACTTATCTGGTTTATCTAGCGCTTTCCTAGGTCACGTATTTATAGAGTCCGGAAGTGCCACTGCGTTCGAATACGCCTTTTTTTATCAGGCTCTCCTTCAAGAGGGCTAAGGAATGAGCGCCGAATCCCCTGTATTTTAGTAGGACTTGTAGTCCTTTATCTTTCGTGTATCGCAGCAGATCTTCCAATGTATAGATTTCCATTTTTCGTAACATGTTTATCGTTCGGGTGTCTAGGTCAAAATCGCTCACGAGAGATAAGGAGAGTACATTCATGATATCGTCCGTAATGATTAGGGGTAATTCATGGGGAAGATAGATATTAGGCGAGATTTCTTTCCCCGATAAGTCTTTTATCGTTCTCAATAACCGTAGGTTCTCTAGTTTCAGGGATCTAAGCTCTAACTCTTGTTGGCGACAGGTTCGTAAAAGAGTGGTCATTTGTAGTTCGGTCTTGGTTATAACGGCTTTTTGGCGGTCAAATTCATTAGCCATGGCGATAATATGCCGTGAATACTCTTTCAGGCTTTGTACATTAATATATATACTGTCTTTGGAGGATGTCGCCTCCTGATCGGGAATTTGTTCTTTTACGTCTAGCCTTGTCATAATATATTCAAAAGTATTTTATCGTGAATAAATATGATGTAGCGACGATATCATAAAAAAGCATGGAACTGTCGCTACTACCCAACGTGTAGGGTATCCCCATACCCTTGAAATCGATAATAGACAACAGCCCATGCTTTATTATATATATTTGAGTATATACAATTAGCATGGGCATTTAGTTGCTATTATTCCGATTTCTTAATTACGGGGATAATTTACACGAAGGGAATAATATCTTAAAATGCCGTATTTATAATTAGTGCCACACAGGGATTATCGCTTTAACCCCATTATCGGTAGCACGGCAAAGATAGTCTTTCTTCTTTGATAAATAATAACGATTGTGGTTGTTTTTCGTCCTAAGTTTTAGTTTTGCTCGTCTTCTTTTTCAGGCAGCACATAAATCCGGTGTGTTCGATATCCTACGCTGGCTATTACGTTATCCTTGATAAATTGCTTGATATCCTCGCTCGCACGGTAGCGGGTACAATTGTTCAAGCCGGCGTAATCGGTGAGATTTATATATGAGTTTCTTTCTAGATAAGATAACATCTTAGTCTTCCTTCCCTCGATTCCCGTTTTGGGCAGATTTTCCCGTTTAACCAAGATGGGGGCGTTCTTTTTTACCATCTCCTTCAGTCGGGGAGAGCAGCGGAAGTTAACGCCGTGTATGCTAGCGCTTGATTTAGTATTTCCTTTCTGGTCCGTTACTTCTTTGCTTTTTACCGATGGCGAGAAATGTCCCAATCCTTCCAGTTCCACGCTGTACCCATAGGATAATTCCCTGCCGATATAGGAAGTAAGCGCCTCCAATACACCTTTTATGTCGGCGGAGGTGACGGATGAGCATTCGGAAATATACTCACATATATCGTTCATGCGTTTGGTATCTCTGGTGATGACTCGTGCGCAGGATGTTGGCCCGCGTTGTTCATTGCCCGGTGTATTATAAATACTGACTTGGATGCCACTTCTTGGTTTTCCCATGATTTTCTCGTTATTTAAATGGATAATGTATAGGATGCCTCGGAAATTTAACGTTTATCTCTTTGGCGTTTCTATTTGATGAAATCGGTTGCCGACGCCCTCGGCAATGCTGCTGACGCTGTCGGAAATATTGCTGACGGCGTCGGAAATACTGCCGACACCGTCGGCAACCAATTTCATTGAATACAAAGGACGGAAATATAAGGATGGAAAGCAAGGAAGATACTGATAAAATACAATTTCGTAAAGATAATTTTAAAGAGTACCTATAAGTAATGGACATTTAATTGTACTTGAGGCTTTAGGCATGATTATTTTTCAATCGTATTTGGGTATCTTATCTGAATTTGATTAACCTAAGCGAATTTTTTTATCTTCCAATAGGGGGGAGGGAGTCGTGGCGTGTATTTATAAATAGAACAAGAATAATAAACATGAGCGAAGATACGAGAACGATATTGAAGAAGTTGATGCGAGATGCTCTGGATGAGAAAGATCGGCAACGTTTGCTGTGTGACCCAAAAGTGGAAGAGCGTATGCGTTCCCAATGGGACGAGGCTGCGGATCGCGTGAATCCCATGGTGGGGAATCGCATGTGGGAACGAATCATAGCCCGGACAATGGCGACAAACGGTGTCCGTAAACTCTGGGTCTATAAGATTACGGCGATAGCCGCCTCCATATTGCTACTTTTAGGTGTAGGAAGCGTAGTTTATTGGTCTCATACGAAAGAAGATCAATATATATATGTAATGGCCTCCGGTGTCCGTTGCATAGAGTCGGTTTCCTTATCGGACGGTACGACCGTGAGAATGGGGCCGAATAGCCAATTGATCTACCCAAAGAGTTTCGATGGCAAGACCCGTGATGTGGAATTAAAAGGGCAAGCCTTCTTCGACGTGGCGAAAGATCGGGAAAGACCATTTACCGTGCATACCAAGAACATGGATGTAACGGCCTTGGGCACGGCCTTCGAGGTTTTCAATTATGATTCCGAGAGCAAGTTGGAGACGATCCTGTTAAACGGTAAGGTGAAGATTGGCTTGGGAGGTCCCAATGTGAAGAACAGGCGTGAGGTGATATTGAACCCGAACGAGATGTTGGTTTTCGACAAACAAGCGAATACGGTTAGAGTTAAGACGGTTAATGCCGAGGAGTATTCGGGTTGGCGTAACGGTGTCCTCAGTTTTGAGAACGAACGCTTGAGCATGATCCTTACCCGTCTGGAGCCTTGGTTCGGGCGGAAGATAAAGTGCCCGAAGGAGATAGCGGAGAAATATCGGTTTACGTTTAAGGTACGGGATGAGTCCTTGGAGCGAATCCTGTTTATGCTGAGCAATACGTCGCCCATTAAATACAGAGAGAAAGACAATGAATATGAACTATATATAAAGGGAGATAAATGAGTGTCTAACGTTAAATTCTAAGAGATATGCTTGTTAACAGTTCTTAAGTCTAATAAAAAACAGGAGGACAAACTAGGTTTCTCCTCCTGATCAAATGTTCTTGACGGCAGGCGTTAGGAGTTGAGAGGCCGACACACCTGCTAATTTATTCATCAGAAACATTACAAAGTTATGAAAAAAATCAGAAAAGTAAACCGAGTCATGAAGATAAGTGCGTTGTTATCCTTGGCTTTCGCATGCACTGTATCCGCTTCTACCTATGGACAGAATTATAAGCTTTCCATGAATAAACAGGATTGCAGTATATCGGAAGTGCTAAAAGAAATAGAGAAAAATAGTGAGTACACGTTCTTCTTGAATGATAATCAAGTAAATGTAAATAGGAAAACGAGTGTAAAAGCAAATAATGCTTCGTTAGAGGAGGTCTTAGAGCAAGCCTTGAAAAATACGGGATACCAATATGAGATTGTAGACCGGCAGATTATAATTAAGTCAAAGAGTGTTTCAAGTGTCTCACATCCGAATGCCTTATTCCAGTCTTCGCCACGAAAGATTACCGGGCAAGTAAAAGATGCCTTGGGAGAACCCATTATCGGGGCGAATGTTGTCGTTAAAGGCACTACGAACGGAACGATTACGGATATCGATGGAAACTTCAGTCTGGAAGTACCGGACAATGCGATCTTGGTAGTTTCTTATATCGGTTATACGGATCGTACGGTCGAGGTTGGTAATTCTTCGAAAGTAATGGTTAGCCTGTCCGAGGATACCCAGAAGTTGGATGAGGTTGTGGTCGTAGGTTACGGAACGCAGAAGAAAGTGAATTTAACAGGAGCGATCTCCTCTTTGGATGCGGAGACGTTGGAGAATCGCCCGATCACCAACTCGACCCAAGCGTTGCAAGGTACGCAAGGTGTTTACGTAAATCAAGCGGGTGCTCAGCCGGGAGCGGACGGGGCGACGATTCGTATTCGTGGTCAGGGAACCTTGAACGATAATAATCCATTGATTTTGGTGGATGGCATCGAGTTCCCGTTGGAAGCGGTAAATCCGAATGATATTGAGAGTATTTCCGTATTGAAAGATGCGGCTTCTTCCGCTATCTACGGTTCTCGTGCGGCGAATGGCGTTGTCTTGGTAAAGACAAAGGGGGGAAAGAAAGGTAAGTTTACCGTCGATTATAATAACTATTTCGGCGTGCAGCAGGCTACCTATCTGCCTAACTTCGTATATGATCCGGTCGTGTTTATGGAAATGAGAAACCAAGCGCAACGGAACGAAGGTAAACTAACGGTGGATTATTCTGATGCGTTAATCGAGGAGTACAAACAAGGTATGTTAACAGACCCGATTATGTATCCGCAGAATAATTGGTTGGATATTATGTATAATAATGCCTTTATTATGGAGCATAACATGCGTTTCTCCGGAGGTGATGATAAATATACGTATTCCGTATCTTTAGGCTATGGTGATCAAAATGGAGTATTGCGTGGAACGGATTCCAATAAATATACCTTAGCTGTGAATACGACTGCTCAGGTAAATAGCCGTTTGAAGATCGGCGCTAATATCAATGCGCATTATCAGATCTATAATGAGCCGGTAGCGGGTGTGGCAAACTTAGTGGAGATGACTTATAAAGCGCAGGCTTTCCACCCGACTTATACGGCCGATGGTCGCTATGCGGATACCTTTATCCGTACTCCTGGGCATAATATCTATCGCCATCCGTTGGCGTTGGCCGATGAGGGCGAGAACAAGCATAAGTCCTTGCGTATGTTGGCGAATTTGTCTGCGGAATATAAGCTTCCGTTTGATATCGTTTATAACTTGAATGTCGGTTTAAACAAATATGATTATCTGCAATCTCGTTTTGCGCCTGATGTATACGAATATCAGTTGAAGACCAATGAGGAGAAACGAGTGGTTTATGACGGTCAGAATACACGCCATGCCTATAAAGGTGATAAGAATGACTTGGCAGTTACAGTATTCAATACTTTATCTTGGGGCAAGAAGTTCAATGATGCCCATGACGTAAAAGTATTGGCTGGCTATAGTTTTGAGAGCGATGATAAGACTGAGTTTTCCGCTAAGGTAGAAGGTTTCTTAGGGAACGAGTTGCACGAATTAAACGCAGGTTCTAGTAATCCGAGTGTAGCGGGTACTTCCTCGAGATCAGTCTTGATGTCTTACTTTGGTAGGGTGAATTATGGTTATAAGGATCGTTATTTATTTGAGGGTAACTTTCGTTATGATGGTTCGTCTCGTTTTGCCAAAGGAAATCGTTGGGGGATTTTCCCATCATTCTCTGCCGGATGGCGTTTGAGCGAGGAAGAGTTTATGAAAGATATTCCTTGGATATATAATCTGAAATTGAGAGCTTCTTGGGGACAATTGGGTAACGAGCGTATCGATTTGTTCCGTTACGTGGACCTAATGAACTTGAAGGTGATAAAAAATGATGGTTCAATTACGGATTATAACTACCCGTTGAATGGAGCGATGCAATCCGGAGCGGCTATTACCGCCTATAACGATCCGAACATCACATGGGAGACAACGACCATGACGAATGTCGGTATTGACGCTAGCTTGTTAAACGGAAACTTAGATTTCTCTTTCGAGTTCTTTGATAAACGTACTTCCGACATCTTGCGTAAGGTTACTTTGCCGGATCAAGTAGGTGGTCTGGATGGGCCGATCCGTAATATCGGCGAGGTGAGCAATAAAGGTTTCGAGTTGAATATGGGGTATCGGAACAATATCGGGGACTTCCGTTACGAGGTAAATGGAAATATGACCTTTATCAAGAATAAGATCGTTAGCTTGAAGGGGCAAACAATCATTGATGGAATGTTTATCTTGGAAGAAGGAAAGCCTATCGATTCTTATTATATGCTTCATGCTATCGGTATTTTCCAATCTGAGGAGGAAATCAAGAATAGTCCGTATCAAACCGCGGCTACTAAACCGGGATATCTGAAGTTTGAGGATACGAATGGAGATGGGAAAATTACTGAAGATGACCGCCAGATACGTGGTGGTGTGATTCCTAAGATAACTTATGGATTCAATATCAACTTAGGATATAAGGATTGGGATCTGAGCGCTTTCTTCCAAGGTGTAACTGATGTCTATACATATGGAGACCGTATTGGTGCTACTCCTTTATGGTTTGGTTGTGGTTTGCCGGAACAATGGTTGACGGATGCTTGGACTCCCGAGCGGGGAACCAGCGCTACATTGCCTATCTTGACTACGTATGAAGGATGCTTGAACGAGAATTTCCGTACAAATGATTTTTGGTTGAGAAATGCCTCTTATTTACGTTTGAAGAACTTGCAACTTTCTTATAACGTACCGGCCTCTTTCTTGAAAAGCGGTGTGGTTAAGAGATTAAAGGTCTTTGTCAATGCGCAAAACTTATTCACGTTCTCTCCGATGAAGGATTTTGATCCGGAAAAGAACTTGAAGGGAAGCAACTGGTATGCCTATCCGTCTGTACGGACTTATACGGCAGGTGTTAATGTCACATTTTAAATAATAAGGAATAATAATATGAGACGTAAAATATATAAGATGATATGTGTCGCTGTCGCTTGTATGAGTTTAATCGCTTGCGATAGCTGGTTGGATGTAGATCCTTCCGATCAATATTCCACGGAAACATTCTGGAAGACAAAAGAGCATGCGAGCGCCGGTATAATGGGATGTTACAACGCATTGAAACCTTGGCGTTCATTGCATACGATGGAATTCGATATGCTGACAGCGAATGCGATGCCTTATAACGAGGCGAATGGTACGCAAGCGATTGGAAAGGGTGAACATTTGTCTACTACGGCTCTAATCGGAAGTTTATGGAAGAACTGTTACGTTGGTATTGGCCGTACGAATACTTTCATCGCTAATGTCGGAGGTGTCGATATGGATGAGTCGGAGAAGGCGAAGATGGTGGGTGAAGCCAAGTTCTTACGAGCTTTCTATTATTTAAGTCTGGTCGATAAATTCGGAGGTGTACCGCTGATTATAGATGCTCCCAATGCGGATGAGCAAGCCGAATTACCTCGCAATTCCAAGGAAGAGGTAGTGAATCAGATTGTCAAGGATTTGGAGGAGGCCGCTGCCGTGCTACCGGACACCTATGCTAGCTCAGACTTGGGACGTGCGACAAAAGGTGCCGCATTAGCGTTAAAAGCCCGTACTTTATTATATAATTCTCGTTGGGCGGAGGCGGCCCAAGCTGCTAAGCAGGTAATGGAGTCTGGCGTTTATCAATTATTCAATGATTATCGTCATTTCTTTAGCGAAGATAATAAATATAATTGTGAGGTAATCTTTGATATAGAAGCGAAATTGCCGGAGTATCCAACGGATTATGATCAGAATATCTGGCGCTTGAATCGTCCGGCTCCCTTGAAGGAACTGGTTGATACATATCTCTGTATTGACGGGAAGACGATAGAAGAGTCACCGCTTTATGATCCGACTCGTCCGTATGAGAACAGAGATCCTCGTTTATTGAAATCGATCGTTTGCATCGGTTATCCGTATTTAGGAAAGACGATCACAAAAGAAGATGTGGCGACTACGGGTTTCGGTGTGAAGAAATACACTTCTTATGAGGATGATGTAACGATTCCTTTAGTAGAACGTTCGGCTTTCAATTTCATTTTAATTCGTTATGCGGAAGTTCTGTTGACGTATGCCGAGGCGCAGAATGAGGCGAGTGGTCCTGATCAGTCAGTTTATGATGCCATCAACCAATTGCGTAGGCGTCCGGATATCAATATGCCGGAAGTACCAAAAGGTTTGACGAAAGATCAGATGCGTGAGGTAATCCGCCGTGAACGCCGTATCGAGTTGACCTTTGAAGGACTCTACTATTCGGATATCTTGCGTTGGAAAACCGCCGAGAAAGAGAATAATGGTATGATGCATAATTATGATGGAATAGAAGTCGTGAAACGTTCTTTTAATCCGAAACGAGATTATTTATGGCCGATCCCTTATAATCAAACAGTCTTGAATCCAAATTTGGAGCAAAATCCGAACTGGGACTAAGGCGAGGCATCGTATTTGAAAATAAATCATGAACTATAATAAGAAAATTGAATACGGTTAACGATAATTAGCATGATTATGCAATTTATCGTGCATGGAAAGCTCGTCGGGGCTGACAGCTCAGCCCCTTGCCGCATGGCGTTCCCT
>NZ_JAMOKU010000035.1:0-56073 GCF_023656845.1 Parabacteroides sp. Y3-G-102
AAACGATCGTTTAGACTAGTCGTTTTTTTAGTATTATGAAAGAAAGCAAGAAGCGGCTTTTATCATTAAAGACATGATAATGAAAAAGCTACACAAATGAAGTTGAGAAGAAGAGAGTGATGTTTGCCTATTTTGAGATGTAAACAGATGTAACATACCCTAGAGGTATGGCAGAGTAGTGAATTCATTTTGTTAAAAGTTTGTGTTTTTTATTTTATTATACCTTAAATTCTAATTTTGTATGAGAAATGTTGTATCATGGAAGCCATTAGTCTTAGGAGCTTCTTTTCTTCTGTACGGAGCCGGAACGGCCTTCGCAACAGAAACGGATCATCTGTATCCTACACCTAGTACGGGATTTATGAGTGTCCAGCAAGATGGACGACAGGTTAACTGCCACATCGTGGATAAATCTGGTCCTATCGTTGGAGCTAACGTAGTCGTAAAAGGGACTACTATCGGAAATATTTCCGATATGGACGGACGGGCTATTATTGAGAATGTGCCTGCAAACGCAGTTCTAGTAGTATCGTATATCGGATACGTTACCCAAGAAGTCATTTTGAAAAGCAATCAAACGAACATCAAGATCACGCTGGTTGAAGACTCACAGGCATTGGACGAAGTTGTAGTTACAGGCTATAGCACACAGGCTAAGAAGGATATTACCGGAGCTGTGGCTGTTGTCGCTACCGATGAGTTGAAAGAGACTCCTGTTTCTAACTTCGCAGAGGCTTTGCAAGGTAAGGCTGCTGGTGTATTCGTACAGGCTGGTGGTGGTCCGTTGGGTGAAACAACGATTCGTATCCGTGGTGTCGGCTCCGTAAATGGTTCCGATCCATTGGTGATCGTTGATGGTGTTTCCGGAGTGGATATTGATGCAGTGAATCCGAATGATATCGAGTCTATGCAGATATTAAAGGATGCTGCCGCTTCTGCCATCTACGGTGCGAAAGGAGCAAATGGTGTTATCATTATCACAACGAAACAGGGTAAAAAGGATGATCGTGTAAAAGTATCTTACAACGGTTATTTCGGCGTAGCTAAAATGGCTAATAGCGGTTACGATTTAATGGATGCTTGGGAAGCAATGGAATTCCAAGAATTAGGTCAACGTAACTTGCTTCAGTTCCGCGGTAAAACAGCGACCCATGCCCAGTTCGGTTCTATCGGCGCTGACGGAAGCGGTCACTTGACAATGCCATACGCAATCAAACCGTCGGGGTTATCTAAGGATCAAGTGATCGCTCAGTTCGGAAGTATTGACGGTTGGGTCGCTTCCTATAAAGATAATGGATCTAACTCTTGGTCCCGTTCCGCATATTATCAAATGCTGGAAGATGGTTATTCAGAAGAAGAAGCCCGTAAAGGAACAAACTGGTATGACGAAGTAGTACAAACAGGAAAAGTCCAAGACCATCAAGTATCTGTTTCCGGTGGTGGAGAAAAAGCAACTTACGCAACTTCCTTAGGTTATATGAACCGCGAAGGTACGATCAAAGAATCGTGGTTCCGTCGTTATTCTTTGCGTGTAAATACCAATTTCATGCCGAATAAATACTTCTCGATCGGACAAAACACGAATATCGCAGTAATCGAGAACTCTGGTGAACGTGGTCGTCAAGGTGATGATAACACTTTTGGTAAAACCTTCTCTATCCAACCTTGGGTTCCTATTTACAATATTGGTGGCGACTATGCCGGTTCACAGGCCCCGGAAGGTGGACGTGCGAATACCGCTGTTCAAACTGTAAACAACGAAAAAGACAACCGCCGTCGTTTCTTACGTGCGCAGTCCGCTATCTTCGCGGAAGTAAAACCGTTGGAATCCATCGGTGAAGACTTGAAGTTCCGCACACAGTTCAGTGCCACATTGATGGGAAGCTGGGACTATTGGATGAGTAAACGTACCATCATGACTAACAAGGAAGGAGCAAATAACAATAGCTTCACTGAACGTGCGGATTATCGCTTAGGCTATCAATGGACTAATACGGTGACTTACAATAAGACTATCAATGAAGATCATACGATCGGCGTTGTGTTAGGTACAGAGGCACTCCGTGAAGGGTTAGGCCGTTGGATACAAGCCAACCGTATCGACTATCCGTATGAAGATAATCCAAACACATGGACAATTGAAAATGGCTCTAC
Organism: Parabacteroides sp. Y3-G-102; assembly: GCF_023656845.1. Taxonomy (NCBI): domain Bacteria; kingdom Pseudomonadati; phylum Bacteroidota; class Bacteroidia; order Bacteroidales; family Tannerellaceae; genus Parabacteroides; species Parabacteroides sp. Y3-G-102. The sequence continues at coordinate 2,155 of NZ_JAMOKU010000035.1, forward strand.
CGCTAATATGGGTACAGACGGAAGAAGAAACAATACTACAACCATGTTTGGTTTCTTTGGACGTGCCGACTACTCTTATCAAGGCAAATATTTGGCAACTGTGACTGTCCGTCGGGATGCTTCCTCACGTTTTTCCGAAAAGAATCGCTGGGGAACGTTCCCTTCTATCTCTTTAGGCTGGCGTATGTCTGACGAGAAATTCATGGAGAAAACCCGTACTTGGCTAGATGACTTAAAGATCCGTGCGGGTTATGGTACAACAGGTAACTCTAATATCGCCCCATACAACTGGGCGTTCCAATACGGTACGGGTAACAAATATTTATATAGTATTAATGGTTCCGATACAGAAGTATACCAAGGTTTCGGAGTAACGAACCTAGGAGATATAGAAGCGAAATGGGAAACTTCTAAGATGTTAAATATAGGTTTAGATGTAACAGCCCTAGATCAACGCTTAAGCATGAACTTCGACTGGTATACCAAAAAGACCTCTGATATGTTAATCGACGCAAACTGGTCCGCATTAGCGGGTAATATGACAAAGCCGAACATTAATATCGGTGATATGCAGAACAATGGTGTAGATTTAAACTTGAGCTGGAGGGACAAAGTCGGCGAGTTCGACTACTCTGTAGGTGTTAACTTATCTCACTACAAAAATAAACTGACCGAGATCGGAACAGAGGCCGGTATCTTTACAGGAACTCGTATCGCCAACATGAATGTAATGATGAAAGGGCACGCCATCGGTATGTTCCACGGTTATCAGTTAGATGGAATTTATAAGAGCGAAGAGGACGTACATAACTACAAGAACGACGCTGGTGGTGTTGTATTGCCATATGGTGTAAGCGACGTAAAACAAATGGTCGCATCTGATTTTGTAGGCCAGTATAAAATCAAGGATGTAGACAACAATGGAAAGATTGACGCAAACGATCGCACATTTATCGGTAATCCGCATCCGGACTTGACTGGAGGTGTTAATCTAAGCTTAGGCTGGAGAGGATTCGATTTGAGTACTTATCTATACTTCTCCGTAGGCAACGATTTGTTCGCAATGTATAAATATTATACGCATTTCGGTTCTTTGCAATCGGCTTACTCAAAAGATCGCCGCGATAATTCTTGGCATCCTCAAACCAATCCAGATGGTATCTATCCATTATGGGCTACAACCGGCGGTGAGAGCGATATCGCTGCCAACCAATCTAACTCCGGTTATATAGAAGATGGCTCTTTCTTACGTATGCAAACACTGACTTTAGGATACACGCTTCCAAAAAAGATCTTAGATAAGATCAAATTTGAAAAGATCCGTATTTATGGTCAAGTAGCCAACGTATTTACGATTACGGGTTACTCAGGTTTGGATCCACAGGTTCGTACAGATAGAGACGGTGGTATCTCTAACGACCGTAACATGGGTACCGACTTCGGTGCTTACGGTATGCCGCGCCAATTCATTATAGGTCTAAACTTAACCTTCTAACAAAAGAGAATTCATAATGGTAATGATCCTCTAGAAAAACAGTTATAACTATAAATTTCAAATAAGATGAAGAGACTATTTATATATGCGGCAATTGCTGCCGCCGCAATAGGAAGCATGACTTCTTGCTCCGATTTCTTGGAAGTGGAACCGGTAGGTAAGATGAGCGAACCGGACTTCCTTAATCAAGAGGGTGTTTCACGATTGATAACCGGTATGTATGCCACCTTACACAACGATAGCTATTTCGAAGGTACATTAACGAATTATGCATACGGTGATGTAATGGGAGGTAGCGCCAATAAAGGCTCTAATTTTACCGACCAACCAGACTTTACTAGTTTGGAGACTTATACATTCGCTGCCGATAACAGCTATTTAAGCGTAAAGTGGAAAAGCTGTTATAATGGCGTATTTTTCGCAAACAACTTGATTAATGTAGCCAAGCAAGTGGAGACAGAATTAACCGCTGTTCCCGGACAAAGCAAGGACTACTTTACAGAGACAATCGCTCAAGCACGCTTCTTCCGTGCCTTCTGGCATTTTGAAGTTGTCAAACTATTTGGAGCCGCAGTTCCTTATGTAAATGATGAGGATGTAGCAGCGAATGTAAACCCTCAAGTTTCGAATGTAGATGAGAGCGGAAATTATATTTACATATGGGATAAGATCGCAGAAGATTTCCAATATGCTTATGACAACCTGCCTGATACATGGCCAGCAGAAATGGGACGTGTTAACAAATGGGCCGCAGCCGCATTTTTGGCAAAAACGAGAATGTACCAATCTTCCGTATATAACGGAAAGAACGGAAACTCAAACCATTGGGCTGAAGTAAAAACCATATTGGAAGAAGTCATGGCCAATGGTAAAGACAACAATGGTACGAAGTATCGCTTGGCTGATACCTATGAGGAACTTTATACTGCAGGAGTATCAGACTGGACAGGAGAGTCTGTATTCGATATCCAGATGGCAATCTCCGGTACGCAAACTAATACAAATGCTCCAAATGGTGCACCTCATATTGGTTTCGGTGGTGCTTTAGGAACCGGTGGTTGGGGATTTTATCAACCTTCTTACGATTTGGTTAATTCTCACATCGTTGACGCAAATGGTTTGCCTAAAATGGATGGCTCTTATCAGAAGGATGTGCCACTGACTACAATTGACGAGAATACGATTCCTCATACAGATTTGACCGTCTACACAGATCCACGTCTGGATGTTTCCACGGGTCGTTTCAATACTCCATTCCTAGATTGGTCTATCCCAACAACAATTGACGGTTGGATTCGTGAAATCACAAACGGTGGTCCATACCTAAATAAAAAGAACCAGCCAAAGAAAGCTGATCAAGGAAGCTTATCCGTTCCGACAGAGACTTCTTCTTCTGCCAAGAACTTCCATTTAGCGCGATATGCAGATATATTGCTATGGTATGCGGAAGCTTTGATTGAAACAGGTAATCCGCAAGGAGCACGTGAATATGTAAATCAAGTACGTGCCCGCGCAGCCAATGGATATGTGAAAGCAGCAGATCCGACAACTATGCTAGAGACAACCTCTCCTTATGTATTGGATGATAAGATTAATGGTAAACAAGATACAAATGCCGCCGCAAACTATCGTATCGGTCTATATCCAGAATCTCAATTCGCTACGAAAGAGAAAGCCACCCAAGCATTACGCTGGGAACGTAAGATAGAGATGGCCATGGAAGGTCATAGATGGTATGATTTGGTACGCTGGGGTATCGCTGCTGAAGAATTGAATAATTACATCAAATACGAATCTCAGTATTTAGGTAAATACCAGAATAAGTATTATAATCCTAATTGGACTACACTTCCAATTCCAATCAACGAAATACGTTTGATGAATGGTTTATTAGTTCAAAACGAAAACTGGAAATAAACAAGTGGGTTAACAGTTTCAAAAAGAGCAGCCGGGCATGTGATATGTCCGGCTTGCTTTTTTAATCCCCAAAAGTAAGTTAACTTACTTTGCTCACGAAGTTAACATACTTTGCCAACGAAGTTAACTCCATGTGCCAATTAAGTTAACTTCGTTTTGTGTAGATTGGTATTTCCGATAAAAATCGTATCTTTGTTTGATTTTAAATCAAAATGAAACGTGTACTCTAGCCATGAGATATAAACAAATACTCCTCGGTTTGATCCTGTTTGTCCTATTAGGGGGTTTCTTGCAAATAACCGGCAAGTTTCATTTCTTCTATATTGAGCAGCTTCAACTATTCCAGTTTTCCGGAGATTATCTTGCGGATAAGATCAGCAATCCGGGAGGTTTATCTTTGATTATCGGGGAATTCTTGACACAATTCTTTATTACCCCTTATGCAGGGCCTTTTATTACCGCAGCTATACTTACGTCTATCGGATTGACAATGAGAGCGATCATCCGGCAAATCAATCCGGATAAAGAACTCTTCCTGCTTTACTTACTTCCGGTTCTATCTTTATTATTGATTCAATACGACTTCAATTATTTATTACAAGGCACTATCGCATTCCTATTTTGTTTGCTTAGCCTAAACGCATGGATGCGTATAAAAGATCTCCACTACCGGCTATCCGCCGCATTGATAATCACCCCACTACTTTTTTGGATGGGAGGACCGGTCGCCGGGCTATTCTCATTCAGTGTGGTTCTAAAGGAATCAGTAAGCCGTTCCAAACATGGAATCTATTTTTTAGCGGTTTTAATTGAATACCTATTTATCGGGATCGGGAGTGTCTGGTCAACTACCATCACCAGCTATCGCTTCGCGTTCTTACCGGACGCTTTTTACCACCCGATTCTGGCGGCTCCCAATCTCATCTATTTCGCATGGGTCAGTTTACCGCTTAGCTTGATCGGGGCATTCGTATATCCTAAAGGCAAAAACAAATCAAAGAAAAAAACAGGGATAGAGCTTACCGTTCAATCCATCCTAATCCTATTCCTTTGCTGGGTAGCGATTCCACGGTATAACGACCAGAAAGCCTATCCTCTAAAGGTCTTGGATTATTATGCCCGTACCGGACAATGGGACGAGATCATCCGGCATTGTCACGGGCCGATCAAAAACTATTTATATTTAACTTACTTAAATAGGGCACTTGCGGAAAAAGGGGAGTTAGCAGACCGGATGTTCGCTTTTGATCAACACGGCCCTCAAGGACTACTCGCCTCTTGGAACAAGACCTTTACGGTCTCTACCCTGTTAAGCGACGCTTATTTTACGTTAGGGGAAATCGCATTATCACAGGAGATGGCTTTTGAAGGATATGTCACCGTAATTGGCGCCGGTAATCCCCGGAACCTGCAACGGCTTGTTCAAACAAACTTGATTTACGGAACGTATCCTATCGCCGAGAAATATATCAGTATCTTAGAAAAAACATATGCTTATCATAATTGGGCTAAGCAACATAGAGTGTTCTTGTATAACGATAAAGCGGTTGAAGCAGATCCGGTATTAGGCCCTAAACGAAAAACTCTCCCGAAAGAAAGTAACCTATCCGGTATCAACGGACTGGAGCATGATCTACTTATCCGTGCCGAACAAGACCCGGGGAATCAGCTCCCGATCCAATTCACCGGGGCTATCTATCTGCTTTCTAAAGACATGAAGTCCTTCCAAACGTTGATAGAGAAGTATTATGGAACCCCGGTACTCCCCTCTCTTCCCGTGAGCTTTCAAGAGGCCGTTATCCTATTGGCTGAGAAAGACGTGGATTACTGGAAGCGTTTTAACGTATCAGAAAATGTCATCCGCAAATTCGCCGGTTATCGGAACTTAGTCGTACAGAATCGGAATAACCCACAGCTTCCTCAACTTATAAGAAACTCGTTTGGAGACACTTATTGGTCTTATTATACGTTAAAATGATCAACAGCCATGAAAAGAAATATTCGATATATCATCGGTTTATGCCTTATCCTACTGGGAATATCCTGCTCGGACACTATCCCGGTTAGCAAAGAGACCTCGGAGAAACCCGTATTATTTCCCGATTATGCGGATGTGACGATCCCTTATAATATCGCACCCTTAAATTTCAAGATACAAAATCCGCATACGGAAGCTTTCGTCCTACTTAAATTCGGAGAAGAAAAGATACAAGTCAAGGAAAAAGGGGGACAGTTCTATCTTCCCACATCCGATTGGAGAAAATTGTTGAAAAGCGCGACAGGAAAAGCGATACAAGTAAAGCTCTACGCCAAAGATAAAGAATGGCTCGCCTATCCGGAATTCTCACTATTCGTCGCTCCGGAACCCATGGATTCATATCTGGCTTATCGCTTGATCGAACCCGGATACGAGCTTTGGAATCAAATGGGTATTTACCAACGGAATCTGGAAGATTATAAGCAAAGCCCTATCATGGAAAACAAATACAGCGGTCAAAACTGTATGAATTGCCATTCTTTTTGTATGCAAAACCCCGAAAAAATGCTGTTCCACATGAGGGATAAGTATTCGGGCACTTATCTGATCGACGGAGATAAGATCGAGAAATTAAATACGAAGACCGATCAGACGCTCTCGCCTTTGGTCTATCCCTCTTGGCATCCATCGGGGAAATACGTAGCCTTCTCTGTCAATCAGACCAGCCAAAGCTTTCATGCCAACGACAAAAACCGGGTGGAGGTCTTCGACAGCCAATCCGACGTAGTTGTATACGATACGGAAAAGCATGAGATTATCAGTACGCCTTCCATTCGGACAGCAAAAGCGTTTGAGACTTTCCCGACATTCTCTCCCGATGGCAAGACTCTTTACTTCTGCTCGGCAGAGGTACGTTCCATGCCGCATGAATATTCAGAAGTAAAATATAGCCTTTGCTCCATAGCGTTCGATCCCGTAACCCGGAGTTTCGGCTCTCGTATAGATACCTTATACAATGCCGGAAGAGATGGGAAGAGCGCCTCTTTTCCCCGTGTTTCCCCTGACGGGAAATTCTTGTTATATACGCTGTCCGGCTACGGTAACTTCTCGATCTGGCATAAAGACGCAGATCTGTATCTACTGAATATTGCGAGCGGAATCTCCCATTCCTTGCAAAACGCCAATAGCACGGATACGGAGAGCTATCACTCATGGAGTAGCAACAGCCGCTGGATCGTCTTCAGCAGTCGAAGAATAGACGGGTTATACACACGTCCTTATTTTGCTTATATAGATGAAGAAGGAAATGCGTCTAAGCCCTTCCTTTTGCCTCAGAAAGACACAGACTACTATCACCGTTTCATGAAATCTTATAATATACCCGAGTTTATTACCGGAAAAGTATCCTCCAAGATCCGGGCGCTTAGCACGCTAGCCAAAGAGGATAAAGGAATTGACGTAACTTATCGTAAATAGAATAAATCACATGAGTACTTTATATAAGAAGATATTACCACCGCTTCCATTCATTCTATTGACTGGCGTCTTATGGTTTCATTTGCAGACCATGCAAGAGCCTCTCTTTTTTATCGGGAACAGCAGCAGATTTTCCTATTCGATTCCACCTATATATTCAGCATACTTAAGCAGATAGGGGGGCTAGCGACTTTTATCTCTCAATTCTTGATACAGTTTTTCAGGATCCCGCTTATCGGATCGCTAACTACGGCATTGATCGGTGGAATCTCCGGTTGGTTATTCTGGCTGACCTTACGAAAGATACATCCGGCATTATATCTTATGCCCTTGGCCTTTCTCCCCATCCTATTCCAATATCTTTACCTAATGAAAGATAGCTATCATTATGAAGGACTGATAGCCATGTTGTTTTGGTCATTGGCGCTTAACGTATATAGTTACAGCGCACGAAAATTTAATTGGACGTACCGTACCTTAATCGGTTGCTTGCTGGCGACCGGATTGTTTTACACGATGGGATCTGTAGCTATATTATTCGCCCTTAGCATCTTACTATTTGATATATTACAAAAAAGCGAACGCTGGTACGCAAGCTTCATCCCTTTGATCCTGCTGCTTATCGTAGGTTCTCTATGCGTTCTAGGGGGCAGTAAACCCGATTATGACTATGTATTTTGGATGAAAGATTACGTAGAGTATTTCATTGATCTGGAACCATTCTACGGTTTCTCTTGGCAAGTAGCGTTACTCGTTATGCTTCTATTCTCCCTATCACGTTATTAGATCACATAAAAACCTATTTAAAAGCTTTAGTAGCCGTAGCATTACTTGCCTTATCCGGTATGTATTATACGCAAACGGCTCTTCAACAGAGGAATAAAGATTTCTATACGTTGATGCAAATGTTTCATTACATAGATACCGAGCAATGGGACGCCATAATCTCGTCCACCGATCTGAACTATAATAACTATTTACACCTGAATTGCTTAAACCTTGCCTTATCCCACAAGGGTGTCATGCAGACTGATTTATTCAAATACCCGCAAAGCGGAATACAATCTTTGGTCTCAAAGTACCAAGCGCATATAGAGGAAAGTTTCCTGTTCAGCCAGATATACTACCATGTAGGAATCACGTCCTTGGCATACAATTTCGCTTTTGGTACCTCGGTAGGAATTACATACGGCAGTCCCGTCATGACTAAATTATTAATAAAATCCCATTTGATATACGGACAGTATCCCGCGGCCGAGAAGTTTATATCATTATTGGAAAAGACATGGGCCTATCACGAATGGGCCTCCTCGCAACGAAAGTTCTTATATAATGACCAAGCGGTGGAGAGCGACCCGGAATTAGGTACAAAAAGAAAAAGCCTATCCAGCGACAAAGACCTTTTCGCCAATATAATCGGATTGTTTGATAACCTGATGATTATATTGGAAGAGAATCCCCTGAATAAAGCCGCATTGGATTATACGATCGGTACGTTATTATTATCGAAAGACCTGCCCGCTATAAAAACGTTTGTTGAAAGATTCAGTGGGACGGAAGTACTCCCTATATTACCCGAACCCTTGCAACAAGCCGTGATCTCTTATGCGGAGCATGATCCGGAATATTGCCGCAAGTATGGGGTAACCGATAAAATCCTGTCCGAGTTCTCGATATTCAAGCAACGTGTATTGGGATTAAGGCATGCCCGACAAAATGTAGCGACTGGAATAGCCGACTATCAACCTACTTTCTGGTACTATTTGATACTCTCTAAATAAAACACATATGGAAAGACAGACTTATACAAATACAAACCGATATCTTTTCCTTTTTCTCATCGCCTTGATGGTTTCATGCTCCAAAAACGACGTACAGATCGCCAAGAGTCTAAACAAGGAAATCGCCATTTATCCGGATTACAAGGATGTGACCATCCCTGTGAACATCGCCCCGCTCAATTTCTCTATCGCCGATAGCAGTGAGCACTACCTTATCATTAAAGGGGAAAAGACTCAACTCCAAGTCTATAGCGATGAGGGGCCCTTTGAGATCCCACAAAAGAGATGGAAAGCCTTATTGAAAGAGAATGCCGGAAACCAAATAGAATTGACCATCGCTAAACGCATACAGGGCGAATGGAATGCCTATACGCCTTTTCATATGGACATCGTAAATGATTCCATTGATAAATATATAGCCTATCGGTTATTAGCTTTGAGTAATGATATGTGGAACAGGATGGGTATCTATCAACGAAACTTGGAGAATTATGACCAAAGCGTGATTTATGAGAATAACCTAACCGACTATAACTGCGTAAACTGCCACACGTTTTCCTCCGGGAACCCGGATAAAATGATTTTCCATATGCGAGGCAAACACGCCGGTTCCGTACTGATTGATGGAAAGAAAATCACCAAGCTAAATACCAAGACTCCCGAGACCGTCTCAAACTTTGTCTACATGTATTGGCATCCGAATGGTAACTATCTGGCGGCCACCGTATGCGATACCGACCAAAACTTCTTCATCAATAATCCCAATACGCTGGAAGTATTGGATCATAACTCCGATATCGTGATCTACGACGTGAAGAAGAACGAGGTATTCTCTTGCGAAGCGTTAAATTCCAAAGACGCATGGCAAATATTCCCAGCGTTCTCTCCCGACGGGAAGAGCCTCTATTTCAGTTCGACCGCCGCCGTAGATTCTATTTCTAAGAATTTCAGACAAATGACCTACAGCCTATGCCGTGTCGACTTTGACCCGGAAACCCGCACCCTAGGCCAGCAAGTAGATACTTTATACAATGGCCGGGCCAATCACAAAAGCGTATCCTTCCCTAGAATCTCACCGGATGGTAAATATCTGGCTTTTACCCTACAGGAATATGGCGGTTTCGGGGTTTGGCATAAAGACGCTGAATTATATATGATCCGCCTATCCGACGGAAAGACGTACCCGCTGAGCGAGGCGAACAGCGCCGAAGGAGAAAGCTACCATTCATGGAGCCACAACAATCGTTGGCTGGTATTTAGCAGTCGCAGGTTGGATGGATTATACACACGCCCGTTCTTTACCTATATCGATGATAAAGGTACGGCCCATAAACCATTCCTCCTGCCGCAAAAAAATCCCGTAAAATATTATAAAGACCTGTTGTGGACTTACAACCTCCCGGAGTTTATACAAGAAAAGGCCCAAGTAGATACGCATGCCGTGATGGAAACCATGAGAAATACAAAAGGAATCCAAGTAAAATAAGAACAATAGCTAGGGTGGGCGAAAGGAGATAAGGATGTCTGTTTGGTTAAATCTACCCACCCTTAGCTATTGATCTGTTTGCTCACTCTTTTATCTTCACCGAGAATAGAAATAGAGCGTTTCAAATCAACGCCCATATTTCCATTTGTTGTATTCATAAAATAAGTACAAACTTTCGGCAATCAGATTTCACTCTTTAGTGAAACAAACATATGTAATCTGCGTTTATAGATTATCAAATGTCTCTTTAAAAACTTGAGACAAAAATAAACTATTTTGATAGAAAAATAGGTCTGTAAATATTCACATTTTATTCACAACACACACCAAAACGTTCATTTATCCTAGGAAGCATCACAATTTAACATCTAACCGCTCCATCATCACTCCGGTCTTCTCCCTTGCCTCCGTCACATCCAAACCACGAGCCAACAAGACGGCCATACGGCGATGTCCATGAACTTCCGGTTTTCCAAAGAAACGCATCTGCGTATCGGGTTGTTCCAAGACCTTATCCAGATTCCCCAAAGACAACCGGTCACTGTCCCCTTCCACTACGACGGCACGGGAAGCTCCCGCTCCATGAAACACGATATTAGGGATCGGCAAGCCAAGCACCGCACGGGCGTGCAAAGCGAATTGAGACAAATCTTGCGTAATCATCGTCACCATTCCGGTATCGTGCGGACGGGGGGAAACCTCGCTGAATATGACATCGTCTCCTTTAATGAATAATTCCACGCCGAAAATACCACGTCCGCCTAAAGCCTCGGTGATCTTACCGGCGATCTCACGGGCTTTCGCTTTAGCGGCAAGGCTCATGGCTTGCGGTTGCCAAGACTCCCGGTAATCACCGTCCACCTGAACATGTCCTACGGGTTCCAAGTAAGACGTTCCTCCGATATGCCGAACCGTCAGCTGGGTAATCTCATAGTCGAAATCCACGAAACCTTCCACGATCACCTTACCCGCTCCAGCACGTCCGCCTTCTTGGGCGTACTGCCAAGCACGATCGATATCCTTTTCCTCACGAACCACGCTCTGTCCGTGTCCGCTCGAGCTCATGATCGGCTTCACCACGCAAGGCATACCGATTACCTTCACCGCTTCCTTAAATTCCTCCTCGGTCTCGGCGAAACGATACGGCGAGGTAGGCAAGCCCAGCTCCTCGGCCGCCAAGCGGCGGATTCCCTCACGGTTCATCGTCAGCCAAGTGGCACGGGCGGTAGGAATCACATGGTATCCCTCTTCCTCCAGTTCCATCAAAGTACGGGTAGCGATCGCTTCCACCTCCGGCACGATATAATCCGGTTTCTCTTTCTCGATGATCTCCCGCAAGACATCGCCATCCAGCATGGAGACCACATAGGAACGATGCGCCACTTGCATGGCCGGAGCGTCCGGATACTTATCCAAGGCGATTACCTCCACGCCATAACGCTGCAACTCTATTACAAACTCTTTCCCCAATTCGCCCGAGCCACAAAGCACGACTTTAGTTGCCGTAGCCGATTTGGGCGTACCAATTGTTACCATAAATCTTTCTGCTATTTGAATTTCGCCGCAAAGGTAAGGGTTTAGATAAAGATAGCCTAGGGCTTTTTTCTTTATCTATTAAGTGGAAGAAGCAGAGAGATTCATTATCTATCAGTTGTTGGACGATCATGCACCAACTGTTGGATGATCGTCTACCAATTGGTGCATGATCGTCCAACGGATGGTAGAAGATGTATACATATAGTACCGGCACGTAAAGTTACCGCACGTACAAGCTAATAGATATAGATGGTAGAGCTAAACCTTTTCGATCAAAACCTTTTGTTAATATTACATAATTATAAGTACCTTGCGATACAAGGTATCTTAGTAAAGCATATATTTGTAACCAAATGATAAAAGTGTTCACCAACAGTGTAACTTATTTAGCAAACTGTACGTCTAATATATTAAAGTAACTACATAATATGATGATTCAACTGAGAGGAATAAACAAAACGTACTTTAATGGAGCCCCACTGCACGTTTTGAAAGGTATCGACCTAGATATAGAGAAGGGAGAGATGGTATCCATCATGGGAGCCTCCGGTTCCGGTAAGTCAACCTTATTGAATATCTTAGGGATATTAGATACGTACGACACGGGCACCTATCAATTAAACGGACAGTTGATTCAGAATCTCAGCGAAAGTCGTGCCGCCGAGCTCCGGAACCGAATGATCGGCTTCATTTTTCAATCTTTTAACTTAATCTCATTCAAGAACGCCATGGAGAACGTCGCCCTCCCACTCTATTATCAAGGGGTCAGCCGGAAAAAGAGGAATGCCATGGCACTGGAATACTTGGACATGGTGGGATTGAAAGATTGGGCGGAGCATATGCCGAATGAGATGTCCGGTGGACAGAAGCAACGGGTAGCGATCGCCCGGGCCTTGATCGCGAAACCCCAAGTCATATTGGCCGACGAGCCGACCGGAGCGTTGGATAGCAAAACGACCGTGGAGGTAATGGAACTACTACGCAAGGTAAACCTAGAAGGGATGACCATGGTGATCGTTACCCACGAACCCTCCGTAGCGGAGGCTACAGACCGGATTATCCGGGTAAAGGACGGGTTGATTGAACGTATCGAAAAAGAAGAGAATCATGTTTGACTTTGATAATTTCAGGGAAATATGGAGCACCATCAAAAAGAATAAGCTCCGTACCTTCTTGACCGGCTTCTCGGTCTCATGGGGTATTTTCATGTTGATCGTGTTACTGGGGGCGGGAAACGGGTTGCGCAATGGCATCATGTACAACTTCAGGAATATGTCTACCAACCGGGTCGAGGTATGGACACGCTATACCACCAAGCCTTGGAAAGGTATGCAATCCAACCGCAGCATCAGTTTCAAGGAAGAGGACCTAGGCGCCTTGAAGAGAGACTTCAAGGAGGTGGATCTTTGCTCGGCTACGATCTCCCACAATGACACGATCACTTACAACGAGGAATATGTGACGGGACAAACCAATGGCGTATATCCGGATCATGCCCCGATCAATTACGTGAATGTAGAGACGCATAACGGCCGCTTCATCAATGAGCAGGACATGAGGGACCGAAGAAAAGTAATCGTGATCAGTCCCCGTATGGCGGAGGTCTTGTTTCGTGACGAGAAGCCGCTGGGTAAATACGTGAAATGCGGGAATATGATGTATCAAGTAGTCGGCGTGTACAACGATGATGACAAAAGCAATAACGCTCCCGCTTACATCCCATTCTCCGTAGCCCAATTGCTATATAATAAAGGATACGGCTTCGGATCGCTAACGTTTACCTTGAAAGGGGTGACTACCGAAGAGGAGAATGAGGCTTTCGAGGAAAGTTTCCGGGAATGGATGGCACGCCGCCACCAATTCGACCCGACAGACAAGAACGCTATCGGTATGTGGAACATGGCGAATGAGTTCTTGATGTGGAATAATATAATGAACGGGATTACCTTGTTTATCTGGATTATCGGTATCGGAACGTTGATGGCGGGAATCGTGGGAGTTAGCAACATCATGCTGATCACCGTACGGGAACGGACCCGGGAGTTCGGCATACGCAAGGCATTGGGAGCTAAACCCGGCTCGATCTTGGCATTAGTAATCGCCGAGTCCATCCTCGTAACAGCCGTCTTCGGCTATGTCGGGATGATCATGGGGATCGGGCTCACGGAGCTAATCAATCACGCGATGGAAATGGCCCAAGCCGGAGCCCAGTCCGGTGGGAATATCGGAGAAGACACGACGGTCTTCCGTAACCCGACCGTCAATCTGGCGATAGCTAGCTCCGCTACGGTCTTGATCATCGCGGCCGGTGTATTGGCGGGTTATTTCCCGGCACGCAAGGCGGTGAAAGTCACGGCTATCGAAGCCATGAGAACGGAATAATCATAAAAAAGAAAAGAACCATGTTTGACATAGACAGATGGGTAGAGATATGGGTGACGATCACCCGAAACAAGACACGCAGCTTGTTGACCTGCTTCGGCGTATTCTGGGGAATCTTGATGTTGGTGATTCTATTGGGAGCCGGAAACGGGATGAAGAACGCCATGTTCTCGAATATCAACGGATTCGCCACGAACTCCGCCTTCTTTTTCTCCGACCGGACCAGCGAATCGTATAAAGGCTTTAACAAGGGGCGTCAATGGGACATGCGAAACCGGGACGTGGAGAGCATCCGAAAACAGGTGAAGGACATCGAGGCCGTCTCCCCCATCATCTGGGGAAATCGCTCGGACAAGAATATCGTTTTCGGCCAATTAAGCGGTACTTATAACGTAAAAGGCGTGCAGCCCGATTATTTCAAGATCGAGACCCAGCAGCTTTATTACGGACGGTTACTAAACGAGATCGACGAGATCGAGAAACGTAAGGTTTGCTTGATCGGCGCTAAGGTGAACGAGGTATTGTTCAAGGGAAGTGATCCCTGCGGGAAATATATCCGGGTAAACGGGATTTACTACCAAGTGGTAGGCGTCACGAAGCAACGGGCTTCTAGCGTCAATATCGGCGGACGGGCCGAGGAAAGCGTATTCCTCCCTTTCAGTACCATGCAACAGACGCTGAACCAAGGGGATATCATTCACTTCTTGTGCGTGAGCGCCAAACCCGGCTATAAGATCGATCCGGTGATCACGCAGATCAAGGATATCGTAAAGAGCCAGAACCAGATCTCTCCTACCGATCCGCAGGCCGTGACGGTGATCAACTTGGCGGCTCAGTTCGAGACCTTCAATATGCTATTTATCGGTATCGATATCTTGATCTGGCTCGTGGGTATGGGTACGTTATTGGCGGGTATTATCGGTGTAAGTAATATCATGATGGTAACGGTCAAGGAGCGTACCCGGGAAATCGGCGTACGCAGGGCCTTGGGAGCGAAACCTTGGAACATCATCTCGCAGATCATGAGCGAGAGTCTGCTACTTACGGCCTT
The DNA here is from genome assembly GCF_023656845.1 of Parabacteroides sp. Y3-G-102. Classification (NCBI taxonomy): domain Bacteria; kingdom Pseudomonadati; phylum Bacteroidota; class Bacteroidia; order Bacteroidales; family Tannerellaceae; genus Parabacteroides; species Parabacteroides sp. Y3-G-102. The sequence continues at coordinate 17,257 of NZ_JAMOKU010000035.1, forward strand.
AGCGGGTTTGTTGGGGTTAAGCGCCGGGGTATTCCTGCTCGATCTTGTAGATAAGATCATGAGTGCCCAGCCGGCTTCCAACGGAACCATGATGGAGCATCCGGAGGTAAGCATCCAGATCGCAGTAGCGGCCACGGTGATCTTATTATTCAGCGGTCTGCTGGCCGGGCTGATCCCCGCATGGCGAGCTATGCAGATCAAGGCGATAGATGCCATACGAGAAGAATAAACAACAATTGTCAATTAATAAAACTATATAATCATGAAGAATCGCATTGTAAAAAAGATCCTGCGTATCATCTTATTAGTACTTGTGGGAGCAGCGGTAATCGGTACATTCTATTTCTTATGGAAGAAAGCGCAACCGGTCATCACCGTTTATGAGATCGTAACCCCTGAAAAAGGGGATGTGGAAACCAAGACGGTCGCTACCGGAAACGTAGAGCCTCGTTTCGAGGTGGAGATCAAGCCGCAGATTTCCGGTATCATCTCCGAGCTGAAGAAAGAAGCGGGGCAGATGGTCCAAGCGGGAGAGATTATCGCCATTATCAAGGTAATCCCCGAGATGGTACAGCTCAACAGCGCCGAATCGCGCGTGAACCTTGCCAATATCTCTTTAAAGCAAGTGGAAGAGACTTATAAGCGGGATACGCAATTATTTAAGCAAGGTGTTATCGCCCAAGAAGATTTCGATCTTTCCAAAGCGAACTACCTGAAAGCCGTGGAGGAAAAGGATAACGCGCAAAGTGCCTTGGAGATCATCCGCGACGGTATAGCCAAGAACTCCAGCGTGGCCAGTACGACCCAAATCCGTAGTACCATTACCGGTATGATCTTGGACATTCCCGTTAAAGTAGGTAACTCGGTTATCCAAGCGAATAATTTCAATGATGGCACGACGATCGCTACCGTAGCCAATATGAACGACATGATCTTCAAAGGAAACGTAGACGAGACCGAGATCGGACGCATCCACGAGGGAATGCCGATCAAATTGACCGTCGGCGCCATGGAAAGCCGTTCATTCGACGCTTTGCTGGAATATGTATCGCCCAAGGGAGTAGACAAGAATGGAGCTATTCAATTTGAGATCAAGGCGGCCGTAACGATCCCCGAAGATGCTTTCATCCGTGCGGGATATAGCGCCAACGCCGAGATCGTGCTAAAACGTGCGGAAGACGTGCTTACGATCCCGGAAAGTACGGTCGAGTTCCAAGGGGATTCCGCATTCGTTCAGTTAGTTAAACAAGAGCAACCGGAGCAAGTCTTCGAGAAGCATCCTGTAAAGGTAGGTCTGTCCGACGGTATCAAGATCGAGATTCAAGAAGGACTGGCCGCAACCGATAAAGTCCGGGGCGCAGCTATTGACCCGAATAAGAAATAAAAGAAAGATTGTATGATGAGAAGAAACTTATATATACTGGCAATCGCTTCCCTCCTGTCCGGAAACTATATTTTCGCTCAGGATGCGGTGAAGCAATGGAGTCTGGAGGAGTGCATCCAATATGCCATCGAGCATAATATCGACTTAAAGCAAAAGGAGCAGGAACAGGAAAGCCGAAAGGTAGACTTACATACCAGCAAATACAGTTGGCTCCCGGCCCTAAATGGCAGTCTTGGACAGAGCTTCCAGTTCGGACGCTCCACGTCTAAATCCGGGGTGATCGTGGACCAGAACGCCGCCAACTCCACATTGGGGATCAATCTGGACATGCCTTTATTTGACGGGTTAAAAATACCGAACGATATCGCCGCCCGCAAACTTGATCTAAAAGCGTCTATCGAGAACTTGAATAAGGCGAGAGAAGACCTATCCATCAATATAGCTTCCTACTACCTGCAAGTACTTTATAATAAAGAGCTGCTGAAAATAGCGCGACTGCAAGTGGAACTGGACAAGGAGCAGGTGAATAAAACGGAGGCCATGGTGAACGCCGGAAAGGTGCCTCTTTCCCAACTGTATGATATCAAGGCCCAATTAGCGAAAGATGAGGTCACGCTTACCGAATCGCAAAACAATGTGAACCTCGCTTTACTGGATCTGGCGCAAAGTCTGGAACTAGAGCGAAGCGACCGGAATTTCGATATACAGACTCCTGTAATTGAAGATGCGGTGGCTGATAATATGAGCAGTATCCTACCTCCGGAAAACATTTACGACCATGCGGTTACGTTCAAGCCTCAGATCAAGGAACAACAGTATTTGCTAGAGAGCCAAAAGAAAATGTTGCGTGTCGCGCAAGCGGGCTATTACCCCAAGTTAAATTTCGGGGCTAGTTACAGCAATGGATATTATCATTCTACTTCCGGAGGTGAATTTGCCGATACTCGTTCCTTTAGCGAGCAGTTTAAGCAGAATGGGCAAAAGATCGTCGGATTCTCATTGAGCATTCCACTTTTCAACCGCTTCCAAGTACGCAATAGCGTTCGTACCGCAAGGATCAACATTATCAACCGGGAATTGCTGATGGAAAATACAAAGAAAACGTTATACAAGGAAATCCAGCAAGCGTACTACAACGCAACGGCTTCCCAAGAGAAATATACGGCTTCCGACAAATCCGTCACGGCGAGCAAGGAAGCGTTCAATTATGCCCAAGAGCGTTACAACGCAGGTAAAAGCACTGTCTTTGAATTTAATGAGGCTAAAACAAAATACGCGCAAAGTCTAGCGGAACAGGCACAGGCCAAATATGATTTTATCTTCCGTACGAAGATTCTAGATTTCTATAATGGCAACCCTATCCGTTTATAAACGTTAATTAATACTTCATTTTTTTCATTATACACACAAAGTTTAAGGGAAGATGGTCTTTATGGACATCTTCCCTTTCAGCATTCATTAATGCATTTAGTCTGCACAGAACTATGTTTAAAAGCATAATTAACAGATAGATAGCTAAGACCAAAAACCCTCCTGCCAGCTATCATAATGCAACAAGATCCCCAGTACAACTAAATTGAATTTGGCAATATCAATCAATATTATATTAGTTTTAGAATGTTTTATAACAGTTTGCTTTTTTATAATAAAAATTAGTATATTTGCGGCTGTGAATTTCTAGAGTCTTGGTATGTACATTTTTTTGATAAGTATTTTAACTGTAGTTCTGTGCAGACTATGGTCTCTCGAAAAAATAATGTGTGTCTAATTAACAAACAAATTCATTCTATGAAGCACAAATTAACGCTTGTACTACTCTCATTCTTTCTGGGAGTGCAGTGTATGGTCGCCCAGCAAATGAAGGTGACCGGTGTAGTGATTAATGAAGATGATGGGGAGCCTGTTATAGGTGCATCCATCGTAGTAAAAGGAACCACTATTGGAACCATTACCGATTTAGATGGTAAATTTGAGTTAGAAACTCAGAAAGATGCTAAGCTAATTATTTCTTATGTAGGTTTACGGACTCAAGAAACTACAGCTCAGCAAAACATGAGAATTGTTCTTTCTTCAGATTCTCAAGCTATAGATGAAGTTGTTGTCGTAGCTTATGGTACCGCAAAGAAAAGTTCTTTTACAGGTTCCGCATCCACGGTGGGTGCCGCTTTGATGGACAAACGTCCATTGAGTAACGCCCTCTCCGCATTAGAAGGAAACACTTCCGGAGTACAAATGACTTCCTCTATCGGACAACCGGGAGAAGCTGCTAAGGTAACGATCCGTGGTTTTGGTTCTGTAAACGCGGATAATGCTCCTTTATATGTAGTGGATGGCGCCATCTTCAGTGGTGATATCTCTTCTATCAGCCCATCTGATATCGAATCAATGACAATTTTAAAAGATGCCGCTTCTACATCTTTGTATGGATCTAGCGCAGGTAACGGTGTGGTTTTGATCACGACCAAGAAAGGTTCTACCAGCAGTGGCGCAGGTGTTACCTTGAGTATCTCACAAGGTTGGTCTAGCAGAGCTTATAACGATTACGCAAAAGTAGGTGTATACGATTATTATCCTTTGCAATGGCAAATGTTGAGAAACGCAAATATGTCACTCGGACAAAGTGCTGCCGACGCTGCCGCTAATGCTTCTAAAGATATTATCAACAAATTAAAATATAATCCTTTCGTAGGAATCGCCAATGACGCAATCGTGGGCACAGACGGTTTATTGAATCCATCAGCCTCGGCTTTAAAATGGGGTGAGGACCTTGATTGGGAAGATGCCGCTTACCGTACCGGACATCGCCAAGAATATAATGTAAGCTACAATACAAAAACAGAAAAGAGCGACACATATGCTTCCATAGGCTATCTGAATGATAAGGGATATATGATTAAGACAGACTTTGAGCGTTACAACGCACGCTTGAACTATAATATCTATCCAGTGAAATGGTTCAAGAGTGGATTGAATTTAGGTTTAAGTCGCACAAATTCCAATTATTCTACTTCTACTTCTAGCAACTCCGCTGGTTATGGTAACTTATCTCGTTTCATTCGTTCTATGGCACCGATCTATCCGGTACATAAGCATGATATTGAGACAGGGGCTTATTTGGATAAAGAAGGAAACGTAGTTACTGATCCGGCTTTATATACCTATGATTATGAAGGAGCCCGTATCTCCAGCAATGGACGCGACGGTATCGCTGAGGCCCTGTGGAACGATCGCTTGATGTCTACCACAAACTCTAGTGCCCGTACTTATGTAACGATCACTCCGATCGAAGGATTGAACTTAACAGTGAACTACGCATTTGACAATAAGGATGAACGCCGTAGAGTATATGAGAACCCAGAGGTAGGTGACGGAACCGCAGGACCGGGACGTTTGAACATCCGAAATAGAAACTACTTGACCCAGACTTTCAACCAATTGATCAATTACACAAAGACTTTTGGTAAACATAACATCGAAGCTTTGTTAGGCCATGAGAACTATAGCTACCGCTTCCAACATAACTATGGAATGAAGACCAACGAGATCGTTTCCGGAACATACGAGTATGGTAACTTCGTAAACGTAAGCTCAATGGAGTCTTACACACGCGAATATAAGAAAGAAGGATACTTCGCTCGTTTGAACTATGATTTCGATGATAAATATTATGTAACAGCCTCGTATCGTCGTGACGGTTCCTCTCGCTTTAGCAAGGATAACCGTTGGGGTAACTTCTGGTCATTCGGAGCATCTTGGCGTATCAGCCAAGAAGATTTCATGGAAAACTTGACTTGGGTGGACAATTTGAAACTGAGAGCATCCTACGGTGAAACCGGAAACGATGCCATCTATTATACAGATGATGACACACAACAGGATTACTATCCTTATCAAACCTTGTATAATTTGGGTATCAACAACGGTTCGGAAGCAGGTCTCTACTTCCCGACTATGGCAAACAATAATTTGAAATGGGAGACACAGGTTTCTACCGACGTCGCTTTAGAATTCGGATTGTTCGGTCGCTTAAATGGTACGGTCGAGTTCTTCCGTAAGGCCTCCAGAGACTTGTTATTCAATGTTAGCCAGCCGTTATCCAGTGGTGTCGAAAAGATCGTACAAAACATTGGTAAAGTTCGTAACCAAGGTGTGGAAATCGACTTAAACTACCAAGTATTAAAATCAAAAGATTGGAAATTATCAGTCGGCGCAAACGCTACATTCATCAATAATAAGGTGACTCGTCTGCCTGATGCCAACCGGAAAGATGGTATCATCAAAGACTCTAAGAAATTGATGGAGGGACATTCAATCTATGAGTTCTGGTTACGTCAATGGTGGGGTGTTAATCCTGATAACGGAGATGGATTGTATATCTTTGATGCCGAAAACAACACCGATGCGAATGGTAATATTAAAGATGCGGTAAAAAAGACACTTGTAGAGAAAGATGGTCAAGTATTGACAAACTCTTATAGCTATGCGAAATATGATTTCAGTGGTTCTGCCGTTCCGAAAGTATATGGTGGTTTCAATATCAATTTGAGCTATAAGGCATTCGACCTTTCTACCGTATTCTCTTATTCATTAGGAGGTAAGGTGCTTGACTCGAGTTATAGAGGATTGATGGATGTAGGTGAGTTCGGTTATGCGGTGTCACCGGATCTACATAACGCATGGACAACTCCGGGCCAGATCACAGATGTACCTCGTTTGGACAATAACTCAGGTCATGCGACTAGCATCGGACAATCCTATTCTACACGTTGGTTGACAAACGCAAATTACTTGAACTTGCGTACTGTAACTTTGGCTTACAACTTGCCTAAGTCTATCCTAAACGTTATCAACATCAAGAGTGCACGCGTCAATGTCAGCGCAGAGAACTTATTCATGTTGAAAGCCCGTCAAGGTCTGAATCCGCAAGCTAACTATGCCGGAGTATCTTACAATGAATATATGCCGGCTAAGAACTTTACGATCGGTTTAAATGTATCGTTCTAAATTCATAATACATCAAACAAAGGAAAAGATATGAAAAATATACAATTATTCAAACACATCGCAGCAGGACTGCTTCTAAGTGGCTCTCTGGTCGGCACAAGCTGTTCCAGCGATTATATGGATACAATCCCAACCGAGAACGTTTCATTCACGACAGTATCCACTTCGCTCGACAATCTTTATCTTGCACTGAACGGTATTCATCGTAAGATGGTATCTCAAGACTTAGGCAACCAAGGTTTGGGAGGTGAGCCCGGTTTCATCATCGGTCGAGAAGCGTTGGCTGATGATTTGACATGGGACACGCAGACTTGGCATCAAGGTTTCTTAAACTGGAGTTATCCAACGAACGCAACAAGTTCGTACAACTCCGGTGAGTGGGAAACTTATTATAAGTTCATTTTGAATGCAAACAACATCTTGAAAGCGTTGAATGATAACTTTAGCGATGAGTCAAAACTCACAGATAGCGAAAAAGCGCTTGCGAACCATATCAAGGGCGAGTGTTTGGCAATTCGTGCATGGAGTCATTTCAATCTAGTACAATATTATGCGAAACCATATCGTAACGGACAGGACAACTCTCAACCGGGAGTTCCTTATCGTACGAGTCCGGAAATCGAGCCTATGGCACGTAATACGGTAGAAGAGGTGTACACGAAGATTCACGGGGACTTAGACGAAGCGTTGAACTTATTGGCAGACTATGAGCCAAATGATAAGAATCATTATAGCCTAGCATCGGTTTACGGATTGAAAGCACGTGCTCTTCTGACTCAACAGAAATACGCAGACGCAGCTACGGCCGCAGTGAATTCTATCAATGAAGCAGAGAAAGATGGCTGTAAGATCATGTCTCAGTCTGAATTGATGAATGGTTTCGCTAATATCACTTCCGCTACGAAAGAGGCTATGTATGCCGCTATGACGCAGAATGACCAAACAGTTTATTTCTACTCTTTCTATGCGTATATGTCTTGGAACTTCAACTCCAGCTCTATCCGCACAGGTATCAAATGTATCAGCCAAAGTACTTACGACTTAATGTCGCCAACCGATCTTCGCCGTCAATGGTGGGATCCGACAGGAAAGGCAGAAGTACCCGCAACTTCTTACAACCAGCGTGTTTATCAGAACCGCAAGTTCACGGCACGCTCTACAGCTGATGCTGTAGGTGATTTTGCCTTCATGCGTATCAGCGAAATGTACTTGACAGCAGCCGAGGCTTTCGCTCGTTCCAATCAAGACGCAAAAGCAAAGGAATATTTGCAAGCCTTGTTGAAAGAACGTGATCCAGAGTACAAGGATTTGGGTAACACAGGCGCAAAACTAGCGGATGAGATCATGACACATCGCCGTATCGAACTTTGGGGCGAAGGTTTCCGTTGGTTCGACTTGAAACGTCTAGGTTTGCCATTGGATAGAACCGGTTCTAATTTTGACGCTACTTTCTGTGGCTTCTTGCACAAGGATCCGAATGCTGATGGCTGGATCTTCGAGATTCCAAAAAAGGAAACAGATTTCAACGACTTGATCGAAAAGAACTATTAACACTCTTTTTACGTTAACTTACATTAATCACAATCCCCAAAGTATACTTTAACAGGTTATCTTTGGGGATTTCTTATATCACTATTTATGAAAACAAATCATTTATTTTCAGCTCTGCTCTCTTTAGCGCTTATATGTCCTGGAATAGCGCAAGAAACACATTATCAACGTCCTCCTGCAGTTATCGAGGAAGTGGCCTTGGCCAAGCTTTCTCCTATCATCCGAATTAGTGATAACAATCAGTGGGCACTCCAGTTAGAGCGTTCCCCGTACCGGTCTATCGCCAAGCTTGCGCAACCGGAGCTTAAATTAGCGGGAATGCGTATCAGTCCCGAAACATTCAATACGAGCCGGCAAGCCGAATATACGGGTGCCAGTTTAATGAACATCGCTACTCAAGAAGAAATCAAGATAGAAGGAATTCCTGACAACGCAGTAATCACAGAAGCCTCATTCTCTCCTTCATCCAATAAGGTAGCTCTATTCGTGGAAGAAGCGGATGGCGTATACCTTTATATCTGTACCCCGGAACAGCCCATAGCGCAGAAAGTAAGTACCCGTAAAATCAACGCGACAAGTGGAGCGGAGATCTTATGGATTAGCGACAATGAGTTTATTACGCTTATGGTTCCGGGAAACAGGGGTAAGGCACCAAAGAAACCCACAGTTCCATCCGGTCCCATCATTCAAGAAAGTACTGGAAAGGTGATGCCCGCTCGTACCTATCAAGACTTGCTGAAAAATCCATACGACGAGCAATTATTCGACTATTATTTCACCTCCCAATTGGTACGTATAAAAGAGGGCATTGTGTACGAGATCGGAAAACCGGCAATCTACGGCAGTACGCTTTCATTATCCCCGGATAAATCTTTGTTACTTATCGCGACAGTTCATCGTCCGTATTCCTATCAAGTACCGGTATATAACTTCCCACAAAAGTTCGAGGTCATAGACTTACAAGGCAATTCCATTTATACGTTAGCGGATAATCCAACCGTCAATATTCCGATGGGATATGACACGACCTCGCCTTATCCCCGTCAATTCGGATGGAGATCGGATCAACCGGCTACCGTTTACTGGGCGGAAGCGCAAGATAAAGGAGATCCTAAGCAAAACAAGACCGATTTCATGGATATTATCTACCAAATAAGCTATCCGTTCAACAGCGAGAAACAGGAAGTCGCAAAGACAGAGAAACGTTTCCGCAACATCCTGTGGAATGACGATGCTTTCGCTTTATTGATCGAGACTTCCCGGGAGACTCGAAAAAACAGGACATTTACTTTTAAGCCTTGCTCTTCTGAGTCTCCGGTTCTATTATTCGATGTATCCACCGACGATAATTACAACAATCCGGGAAATCCACTTACGGTTAAAAATGCGTATGGCAAATATATCGTTTATACCAATAAAGCCCACAATGAGTTATTGATGCTTGCCCAAGGTGCCTCTCCTAAAGGGGATATGCCTTACCTTAGCCGTTACAATTTGAAAACAAAAAAGAACACGGAACTTTGGCGCTGCGAGGACGGATATTATGAGACCATCCTAAAGGTAGCGAATCCGGAAAAGCTTCAATTGATCACTTCACGTCAATCCATTACAGAACCAGCGAATCTCTGCTCTCGTGACTTGAAAAAGAAAAAATTCGCTCAATTGACTCATTTCGCCAATCCATATCCGGCCATGGCAAACGTTAGCAAACAAAAGATCAAGTATAAACGTGCGGATGGTTTGGATCTAACAGCGACCGTATACCTCCCTGCCGGATATGATAAAGCGAAGGACGGTCCATTACCTGTCTTAATGTGGGCCTATCCGAGAGAATATAAAAGCAAGGCCGAGGCTTCTCAGGTACGAGGTTCTCAATACATGTTTACGAATATCAACTATGGTTCTCCCGTCTATTGGGTTTTACGTGGATTCTGTATAATGGAAAATGTCGAGATGCCGATCGTTAGTACCAGTGAGGGAGCGGAGCCGAACGATGATTTCATTGAGCAATTGACAATGAACGCCGAGGCGGCCGTAAAAGTTATTTCCGAGATGGGTGTAGGTGATCCGAATCGTGTAGCCGTAGGAGGACATTCCTATGGAGCTTTCATGACAGCGAATCTATTAACACATACCAAACTGTTCAAAGCCGGCATCGCACGTAGCGGGGCTTACAACCGTACGCTTACCCCGTTCGGCTTCCAAACAGAGACCCGTACTTATTGGGAAGTACCGGAAATATATAATGCCATGTCGCCATTCATGTCTGCCGATAAACTACATGGAGCTTTATTAATCATACATGGTGAGATGGATAACAACTCCGGAACCTTTCCGATCCAATCCGAGCGCCTGTTCAGTGCCCTAAAAGGCCACGGGGCGATCGCACGTTATGTCGTATTGCCCTATGAGAGTCATGGCTACGCCGCCAAAGAGAACATATTACATCTATTGTATGAATGTGACCTATGGCTGGATCGTTACGTCAAGAACGCAAAAAAGTAAGTAGTACTGACTTTGTCAATGAAGTATATATCCTCTGACAGGAAAAGTATATTTCCTCTAACCAGTGAAGTATATCTTCTATGAGGAAGCCAGCCGGCAGCCACCAATTGCCCTAAAACAACGATGCCCATCGTAAGGAGTTAAGAATGCCCATCGTAAACTCCTTACAATGGGCATTCTTAACTCCTTATGATGGGCATTCAAAGAAAGCCCTATCTGAGATTCGTTTATTTTAGCAATGAACAAGGACAAAGATGATCCTTCTCGATATCCTTGAAATAGTTATAAGTACCTACCTTAAGATCCGCGCAAGCCGCCTCATCGCAAACAATGATTCCCTTCGGATGCAACTGCAAGGCGGTAATTGTCCACATTTGGTTCACGGCACCCTCAACGGCTTGTTGCAACGCACGAGCCTTGTTATGACCATTTACCATGATCAATACCTCCTTAGCGTCAAGAACCGTACCTACACCAACCGTTACAGAAGTCTTCGGAACTTTATTCACGTCATTATCAAAGAAACGGGAGTTAGCGATAATCGTATCTGTAGTTAACGTCTTGATACGAGTACGAGAACTCAAAGATGAACCCGGCTCATTGAACGCGATATGGCCATCAGGACCGATACCACCCAAGAACAGGTCTACGCCACCGACCGCTTTCATGCGAGCCTCATAAGACGCACACTCAGCCTCCAAATCCTCGGCGTTACCATTCAAGATATTTACGTTCTCCGATTTGATATCGATATGACTGAAGAAATTATTCCACATGAAAGAATGATAGCTTTCCGGATGATCTTTCGGAAGGCCGACATACTCATCCATATTGAAAGTGATCACGTTCTGGAACGATACGACACCCTGCTTGTTCAATTCAATCAGGTTCTTGTACATACCCAGCGGAGAAGATCCGGTAGGCAAGCCCAGTACGAATGGTTTTTCAGCGGTTGGATTCGCGGCTTTGATCTTCGCTGCTACATAATTGGCAGCCCATTTTGAGAGTTGCTCGTAATTAGGTTCGATAATTAATCTCATAATGTTATGTTTTTTAATTGAAAGTTGTATCAACTTTCTTGTTTATAAATTAGATTTGTCGTTAATTGTTTTCAATTTCCCAGCCATTTCCTTGCCCAAAGCTAAACACTCCTCGTATTTAGTAGCGCTTAAACCTTGCTTCTGCTCAACCGGCGTACCGACAGTCTCCCACTTCATCTTCTCGCCAAAAGCCGCCAAACGTTTCACGGCGGCTCCAGCCCATGTGAAAGACCCGAAATAACCGAAAATACGATTTTTCACTTCACGCAACTCGATCTTACTCAACACAGCTTCCACCTCCGGGAACAATTGATTGCTATAAGTCGGGCTACCTACGATCACTCCTTTATATTTGAACACATCTTTCAAAATATAAGAAGAAGGGCTTTTGCTAACATTATGCATCACGATATTCTTAATGCCATTATCAGCCAAAGAAGCGGCGATCGCCTCAGCCATCTGCTCCGTGTTACCATACATGCTGCCATAAATAATAACCACGCCTTCCTCACCTTCGTAGCGGCTCATACGGTCATAGATATCGATCGCTTTCGACGCATATTCACGCCAAACAGGTCCATGGGTAGAGCAAATCGTCTGGATATCCAAGCCCGAAAGCTTCTGTAATGCCCTTTGTACTGGACTTCCATATTTTCCGACAATGTTGGAGTAATAGCGAATCATCTCTTCCCAATAATGCTCCACATTCATCTCCGTATCGATCACACCACCATCCAATGTGCCATACGTACCGAACGCATCCGCAGAGAATACGATTTTATCCGTAACGTCATAAGTAACCATCACTTCCGGCCAATGCACCATCGGAGCCATATAAAATACAAGCTCATGACGACCCGTATTCAAGGTATCACCCTCTTTCACCTCAAACAAGCCTTCCTTGATGCCATGATATCCTTCCAGCATTCCGAAAGTCTTATTGTTTCCGACAATCTGTACGTCCGGATATTGCTGACGTAACAAACGGATACTACCCGCATGATCCGGCTCCATATGATTTACCACGAGATAATCCAAAGAACGTCCGTCCAAGGCATCCGCTACTTTTTTCAAGAAAATATCAGAGTAACAAACATCGACCGTATCGATCAATACGGTTTTCTCGTCTACGATCAAGTACGAGTTATAGGAAACGCCGTATGGCAACGGCCACATATTCTCGAAGAGGGCCTTTTGACGGTCATTAACTCCTACATAATAAACTTTATCCGCAATTTCTTTTAACTTGTACATCTTTTTTAATTGATAATTGATAATTGATAATTGATAATCACGAAGCGTGTGCTCTCTAATCTTCAATTTTCAATCTTTAATTTTCCATTTCTTAGTGCTCTCCAGACAAACCAGCACCCTGCCAAAACAAACGGGATACTTAGCCATTGCCCCATATTCAACATCATTCCAGCCTCGAAAGGCTCTTGGTCATTTTTCACGAATTCTATGAAGAAACGAGACCCGAATACGCATATCATAAATACGCCGAAGATAAGTCCTTGCTTTTTCCAAGCCTCTTTCTTGAAATATAGCCACATACAGATAGCGAACGTCACCAGATAACAAGCGGCCTCATACAATTGCGTCGGATGGCTCGGAGCGGTAAAAATAGGCTCCGCCCCCATTCTCCATGCGTGTAAATTATCGATAAAACGAAATCCCCAAGGCAAATCAGTGGAATGACCGTAAATCTCATGATTCATCAGGTTTCCCAGACGAATCATAGCAGCTACCAATCCTGTCGGAACCACCAACTTATCGAAAGCCCATAACATACTTTTATGGCTTACTCGCTTCGAGTAGAAATAAATGGCGATAATTATACCTAACGTACCACCATGGCTAGCCAAACCTCCCTCCCAAATCTTGAAAATCTCAATCGGGTTGGCTAAATAATATTCCGGCGCATAAAACAAACAATGCCCCAAACGGGCACCAATCACCGTACCGAGCATCGTATAAATCAAAAGGGAATCGATCCATGCGGGCGGCAGTCCCTCTTTTTTCCACATCCGCTCTACAATCATATAGCCAATAGCGAAACCAATCGCGAAAGCCAATCCATACCAACGAATCTCCCGGGAACCGATGGTAAAGATAGCGGGATCGGCAGTCCATGTAATAAAATCAAGCATAATTATTTCAGTTGGCAATTGACAATTGACAGTCGACAATCGCAAGTCAGGATTTCCCGAACTGTCAATTGCCTGCTGTCAACCATCAACTTATATTAAACGAGTCTTCTAATTAAGTTCTCTCTCTCGCCGTACAGCATATCGATTATCGGCAATTCGATCATCGTATATGCGCCCGGTTGTTGCTTCAAGCTCGCACGAGCGACAGAAACCAAGATTTGAGCGGTCAAGGCAGGGTTATTGATCTTCATATCGAATTCGATCAACTGGTTCTGAGTCTTGCCCGATACACCTTTACGAACCAAGTTCACACCATGTCCCATGTCCAACAAATTATCGACACATTCAACCTGCATTACATGAGTCTCATCATGAGCGAAATAATCATCCGCCTTGATAGCGGCAGACACTTGCTTGAAATCGTATCCGTCTTCCACCTCGATATAAACCATACGACGGTGTACACCTGTTCCCAAAGGAATCGTCATACTTAAAGCCGCTTTCACGCCTTCGATAGCCTTCACGGCAACCGTATGCCCCATACTCATTCCCGGACCGAAGTTCGTATAAGTAATACCTTTCGGCACCATCGCTTCTAACAAAGCACGTACCACTGAGTCGCTTCCCGGATCCCAACCAGCAGAAATTACAGCTACCGTATTATGAGCCTTCGCTACAGCGTCCAAAGAACGACGTAAATCCACGATACCTCCGTGGATATCGAAACTATCGACCGTATTGATGCCTAATGCCAGAATCTCTTTCGCATGCTCTTCCACGCTGCGTGTAGGAGTAGCCAAAACCGCTACGTCAACCTTATCTAACTTGGTGATGCTATCAGTAACCGTGTATGCCTTCAACTCGTCCGGAATATCATTCGGATTACGACGAATAATACCTGCTACCTCAAAATCCGGGGCAGCTTCAAGGGCCTCTAACACATATTTCCCGATGTTGCCATAACCTACGATGGCGGCTCTAATTTTCTTCATACTCTAGTTTTTACTTTTCAACCAACCGCAAAGTTAGATATAATTTAGAGCTTTAACAATAAGGAATACAGTTTTTATATCATTTTCAGAATGATATAGATCCTCACTCTTTCACGAATGAATCCGGATAGGTAGTAAGCTGCTCTACACCGGCTTTCGTACGAATCCAAGTCTTGAAGGTACGGGCTCCCTCGTTCAACTCGATCACACGTGCTCCATTTGGTATATGGATGTATTCCGTCGGACCACCCGTAAAACGACCGTAAGCCAATAATACGTCATACCAGCAAACCGCATAATCATCGTCATGATCATGGCCGACAAATACGCCCATCACGTCCCCGTTTTCCTTAATCGCCGTAAATAAGCCGGAATTCAAGGCCGGAGCGCATGCCTTTTCCCTACGTATGCCATAGAGTTGGGCATTCTCATCGGAAGACGCTTGATTAAACTCCGGCAATGCGATATGGAAGAAAGCCAAAGAAGGAACCGGCTCTCCCCCGTTATTCCGGGTAAACTCTGCGCTTTTCTTACAATACCAATCGATCTGGTCACGCTTAATATAATCGTATCCTTTTACCCCTTTGATAGTTGAATAGGTATTCGAGTCGATGCAATACAAAACGCAAGCATCCTTCTTACCATCGGACGAACGTACGGTCAAGGCGTAATTACCAACACCAGAGATTTCGGGGACCTCATCCGCCGTCAAACTATACGGTAGGCTTTCGGCTACTTTCAGCAACTCCTCTTTTGTCGCCCCCTGCTCATTATCATGATTTCCGAAAACAATGGAGAACGGTATTTTACGGTCGGAGACTGTCTTCAATACATTCCGCATATTTTCCAACGCAGGTTTGCTATAGATAATATCTCCCGTAAAAATCACCAAGTCCGGTTTCTCGTCATCCAACACTTGGTTCATACGCTCAAAAGCGATGTCCGAGCGAGGGTCTTGCCATTTTACATGCAAGTCCGTAAACTGTACAATCTTAAACTTCTTATCCGGATTAAACTTCAACCCCGGTTTCTGGGCAAATCCCAAAGAACTCAAGCCGGCGGCCAATAACAA
The DNA here is from genome assembly GCF_023656845.1 of Parabacteroides sp. Y3-G-102. NCBI lineage: Bacteria > Pseudomonadati > Bacteroidota > Bacteroidia > Bacteroidales > Tannerellaceae > Parabacteroides > Parabacteroides sp. Y3-G-102. Next base: position 32,955 of record NZ_JAMOKU010000035.1, read on the forward strand.
GGCCCCGGCAAACATCCACTTTCTCACACTCATCAAATCTCGTGTTTTTTGTAATTAATAATTATTTATTCCTTTCCGAAACAAGCGTCGAACGCATGTGCGGAAGGTTGGAAATCCACTCTCTTCACCAATTCGCAAGATTCCCGTGCCCCATGTTCCCGATCCATAGCGCTATCTTCCCATTCCACGGAAAGCGGACCTTGATAGCCAATTGAATTCAAAGCACGGATAATCTCCTCAAAATTAATCTTTCCTCGTCCTAAGCTACGGAAATTCCAATATCGGCGGGGATCGCCGAAAGTAACATGACCGCCAAATATACCCACCTGCTTGGGGGTATCACTCCAATATACGTCCTTCATATGCACATGAAAGATACGCTCCGGAAACTGATAGATGAAATCCACATAGTCCACCCCTTGGTATCCTAGATGACTCGGATCATAGTTAAAACCGAAAGCAGGATGGTTATTTACCGCCTCCAATGCTCTGCGTGCGGAAAAAGTATCGAACGCGATCTCTGTAGGATGTACCTCCAACGCAAAACGTACACCCAGTTTCTGAAACTCATCCAAGATGGGCGTAAAGCGACGGGCGAAATCATCATACCCCTTTTGTATCATCGCGTCCGTTACCGGAGGGAAAGAATACAAATAATGCCAAATAGAACTACCCGTAAAACCTACAACCGTATCGACTCCCAGCATCTTTGCCGCATGAGCGGTCCGGATCATCTCCTCGGTAGCCCGTTGGTGAACCCCTTCCGGATCGCCATCTCCCCAAATATAATCCGGCAAGATCGCCTTATGGCGCTCATCGATATTATCGCAAACAGCCTGTCCTACCAAATGGGTAGAGATCGCATAAAGCCGTAAGTCATATTTCTTTAACAGATCCTTGATTCCTTGATAATAAGCCGTATCCGTACGTCGGACATCCACATGATCGGGAAGTCCCAATTCCACACCGTCGTATCCGAATTCTTTCGCTTTTTGACAAACTGTTTCCAGTGATAAATCTCCCCACTGGAGGGTATACAATGTTACAGGACGTGCCATAATAGTATTATTTTTAGTCGATTATTTTTATCCATTTATTCTCTGTCGATCCGGTAGCTACAATCGTCTCGATAAACCGCATGCCACGGACACCGTCTTCGGCGGAAGGGAAATCCAAGGTCTCAAGAGCCGGTTCCTCACCAGCCAGAATCGATTGCAAAGCCAAGGCGAAATTCCGATACAAATTAGCGAATGCCTCTATATAGCCTTCCGGATGCCCGCCCGGTGTACGGGAATTATGAGCGGCGATACCCGACATATATCCATTGGAAGTACGGACGATCTCCACCGGACGATCCGGCCAACGCATAACCATCGTATTCGGTTCTTCTTGACGCCATTCCAACCCACCTTTCTCTCCATACACACGAATATTCAAGCCATTCTCTACACCTACGGCGATCTGGCTAGCGGTCAGCACCCCTTTCGCACCTCCCTCATAACGGATCAATGCCGCCCCATCGTCATCCAAAAGACGATCCGGCACGAAGGTATTCAATTCACCGCATAATTCCACGGCCTTCAGCCCTGTTATATATTCCGCCAGATTAAACGCATGCGTCCCGATATCCCCCATGCAACCGGCCTTGCCCGACCGACCGGGATCCACCCGCCAAGCCGCCTGCTTATTAACATCAGCGCAGTCATTATATAGCCAGCCTTGAGGATATTCCACATAAATACGGCGTATCTTACCTAAATCCCCCCTGCGTACCCTTTCCCGAGCCTCCTTCACCATCGGGTAAGCGGTATAGGTATGAGTCAGCATAAACAATTTTCCGGTTTCCTTCACTTTGTCACGTAATTGTTTCGCCTCATCCAAGGTATATGTCATCGGTTTATCCAGCACGACATGAAAACCATGTTCCAACGCCATCATGGCCGGACCGAAATGCACATGATTCGGGGTAACAATAGACACAAAATCCATCCGTTCGCCTTCAGGCAGGGCGGCCTCTTTCTCTATCATTTCCTGATAAGATGCGTAAATACGATTATCCGGTAAAAATAAAGATTGTCCGGTAGCCAATGAATTCTCCGGGCGAGAACTGAAGCATCCACAGACCAACTCGATCTGTCCGTCTAAATTAGCGGCGATACGATGAACGGCCCCGATAAACGAGCCTTGTCCTCCACCGACCATTCCCATTCTGATTTTTCGTTTCATGGTATTATTCCGTTTTATTAAACTAAGGTAATTACATTGTTGATTCACAAAGCTATGAAAAATAACCCTGCGTACGCCAATTTAACAGCTTAATATTTTTTAATTCACAAAATATATCGTTCCTTTGCGTCAAACATTTACCAAAAATATCAACTATGAAGAAAAATGAATTAGTGGCTATCGCCTGTCTGCTTTGTTTTTGTTGTTGTAATGGAACGGAAAAGGAAGTACCTAACCCCGACCTACAAGAGGAATTATCACCCATACAGTTTACGATCGATTTACAAAAGGAAGTATTACCCTTCCCCGTAACCAAGAGTATTCCCGAGCTGAATATCCCTGAGCCTATTCCCCAAAATCCCGATGCCGAGGAAGATCCTTCTACACCAGATATCGATCCGGATAATTTATACAACCGGATCGATTATATCGTATACCAAAGCGGAAAACCGGACATTCTGGTAAAACATAAGCAATTCACGCCTCAAGATCCGGATTTCACGATCATTTATGATTCACTGCCCTCCGGCGACTATCATATTTGTTTCCTAGCCCACTCAGACAAGAATATCTCCGTGTCCGGACAAACCGCACTATTCAGTAAAGTCTCAGATACGTTTCATCTTTTTCTCACCCAAGAAGTACAAACGGGAGAAAGAATCATTAAGGATATCACCTTACAAAGAATCGTCGGTAAAATAGAGTTCATATCCACCGATGCCGTACCTAAAAACCTAAAAAGCTTCACGATAAATGTCTCCAATTATCAAAACAAGATTGACTTAACCACCGGGAATGGCATTTCTCAAAACACGCCTTATACACAAACCGACACTTTTAACGACACTGATATCGGGAAAACAAATTTCTCCCATTCCTTCTTCACGTTTATCCCGGCTCCGGAATTCATGCTCAAAGCACACCTCTCGGCCAAAAATCAGATAAATGAAGTAACCCGGGAAAGAGAGGTTAATGACATCCTGCCTCTCAAAAATCACATTATTCGTTATACTGGGATTCTCTACACCCCGAAGGAATCAGACGATACCTTCACCCTTGATATATTAAACGGTGGCAAATGGGATAGCCCCATCGACAAAGATCTAAAAGATTAATACAAAGCCGGTGTGCCAAATTTGACACACCGGCTACCTTTTTCCTAACCTTCACACTTATTTTGCGTCTTCTATCTTGAAGAGAGCGTTAAATCCCGTCAAACTAAAGGTCTCACGAACCACATTCCGCATACCGATCAAACGTAAAGACCCTTTCTTGGCAGTCGTCATTTTTTGTAATATTAAAAACAATCGGAGGCCCGCACTACTCACATATTCCAAATCAGAACAATCGACACATACTTTTACTCCCGGATTCTCCCATACCGGCAAAACCTTTTCCTCGCATTCGCGAGCCGTATTCGTATCCAATCTTCCTTTGATCTTAATTACAGTCTCTTCACCTTTTTGGTCAATAACTACTTCCATATCTTTATATTTTATTCGGTTATTTTTTTCTTCATGATAAAGACATTCCGCTCATCTACTCTCTGATAAGAGACCTCATCCATAATCTTCTTGATCAAGAAAATACCCAACCCTCCGATTGGACGGTCTTCGGCAGATAAAGTAATATCAGGGTCTTTTCTTAAAGTCGGATCGAAAGCAATCCCATGATCTATCAAAGTCACGATCAATTCCCCACCTTCCCTGACCAACGAAATGTCTACGGCATCCTCAACATCTCCCTTATACGCATAAAAAATTATATTTGAGACAGCTTCTTCCATCACCAGATTCAGGCTCATCATGAAAGCGGTGCTTAATCCCAATTCTTCTCCAGCTTCCTCCAAGAACTGATTCATCATGGAAAGCTCATGAATATCGTTCTTAATGCGTAATGTTTTTTGCATATATCTGAAAATTTTGCGCTAAAGATATAAAAAAAAGAAATATCCTTTCCTTAAATTTGTATCTTTACCTCCGAATAGTATTTAAAGGTATAGAGTTATGGCTAAAAGATATTTAATAAACATATTCTTATTGATCGCCGTCTTATGCGGGTTCAGTAGTTGCGAGGAGGATCCGTATTATGATCCGTATGAGGAAATCACCTATGATTTATGTAATTATGTATGGACTGATTGGTTTGTCGTAGACGGTTTAGATTGTGAGCAGCAACTTACATTTAATCCGGATGGGAAAGGATGGGATACAAGAATTTATCATTACCCAAGCGGACGCATAGATCGAGAGGAAATTCCATTCTACTGGGACTGGGACAATTACTATACCGATATACTTTATATGGACTATGAAGACGGCCAGACGGTCTTGAAGGACATATGGATAAGCGGCCGAACTTTTGAATGTCAATACAATGGCGAATGGGTGACGTTTAAAGCCTATTAAATGATACTCACCTCTGTTGCGATCATATTAAGGGTATTATCGAATCCGCTTGGTAATGTTTTCCAAAAGCAATTAACCAATCGGTATAACCACCCTTTATTAATCAACTTCTTGACATTCCTACTATTGAGCGTATTCTGTATCATCCCGGCGATCCAAGTTCGCTGGCTTGAGTTGCCTTTCGAATTCTGGAAATATTGTATTCTAGCCGGAATCGTGGGAGCTACCGGGAATGGATTCTTAGTAAAAGCTTTACAATGCGGGGATCTATCGGTACTGGGCCCCATCAATTCCTACAAATCCGTAGTAGGTATTATTGTCGGTATCTTCTTATTAGGGGAGATCCCGAACCTATGGGGTATCGCAGGAATGTCACTGATCGTATATGGGAGCTATTATGTTTTGGATACGATGGATGAGCATTTTTCCTTGGCTCTTTTAAAACGGAAAGAGATTCAATACCGGATATGGGCTATGGTCCTTACAGCTATCGAGGCGGTCTTTATCAAGAAAATCATCTTATATTCATCCACCACCATCTCGTTCATTGTTTGGTGTTGGTTTGGCGCGATTTTCTCTTTCGCTCTTTTATTCGCTTTCAAGGTCCATCTTGTCAAAGAATTCAAGCGAATCAAAATACGGGATATTTCCTCCTACTTTTATTTGGTCCTTTGTATCGGCACCATGCAATACACCACCAATTACGTATTCGATCATATGGAGGTAGGTTATGCGTTAGCCTTGTTCCAACTCTCTACGATCGTAAGTATCTTCTTAGGATACCGTATATTCAAAGAGGAAAATATAACGAAGAAATTGATTGGCTCCGTTATCATGGTAGCGGGATCGGTCATGATCATCTTATTAAAATAATACATTGAGCTTATTTACAGATCAACCGTTCTATCTTATCCTTAAGCGGAAATAGATCTGTTTGAATGGTTCCCCACACTATCTCATCCCGAATCTGATAATACCCATGCACTAACACATGGCGCATGCCTATGACCTCATTCCATGCGATCTCTTGATGTTCCTCCCGAAATTCCTTTGTAATCAAATAAGCCGCCTCCCCTATAATCTCCAAATTCTTGATGACCGCAAAACGCAATATCTTGTTCCTGGAATACTCCTCAAAAGTCACATCTGTCGTGAACTCAATGACATTATTTATCGCCTCCAGCATATGCCGTAGACGTGTATTGTCTTTAGGCTTCTCTCTCATATACCAATATTTTATCCCGATCTACAGAAGAAACGGCAAAATCCTTCAATTGTCCTTCCTCCACCAAATCAACCTTACGATGCAACAATTGGCTTAGAGCTTCCACCATACCCGCATACTTGAATAATGTAATACGAGCGTGGGAGTCAAAACGAACCAGAATATCAATATCGCTATCCTTCGTCTCCTCTCCACGTGAACAGGAACCAAACACCCATGCTTTCTCTATTGGTTGCAAAGAGAAAAAGCCTCTTAGCTTATTAATTATCTGTTGTTTCATCTTTTAGTGATTACCTTGCGCAAATATAAACAATATTCTCACCACAAGAAACAACCTGCAGTAAGAAAACGCTTATTTTATTTACTCTCTCTTTATACAAGAGACAAAAAAACGTTTAACAATAAGGAGATCAACTTACTTGTTTTGACCAAGTTTGATAAAAAAGAGAGGAAATAAAAGTAGTCTCGCCGGGAATCGAACCCGGATCTAAAGTTTAGGAAACTTCTATTCTATCCGTTGAACTACAAGACCAACTCTTTTGAGATTGCAAAAGTATAATCTTTTCCTCAAATAGGCAACCGTTATCGGATGTTTTTCCCGCCTATCCGGAAGCTTCTCATTATTTCCGAAAAAACATGTACGTGTTTCCGGAAAAACATGTACGTCTTTTTCAAGAAACACGTACGTGTTTTCAAGAGCTAATATAACATCAAATAGATCAATCAAATAAGCTTTGCATCACCGATAACGATTTGATTTCCGGAAAATCCGGGAGATGTAGACGGTAATACTCAAGAATACGATGAATAATACGGACCCGCTCTTGCCGGGAAAAACCATAAAGCGACATATTCTCAAAACTGATACGCAGCAAACGGGAAAAGAAAGCGCTCTCCACCTTATTTAAATAATGCCGATGCATCGGGATATGATCCGTAAACACCCCATTCAACATATCGAAATAATATCCCACCCTATGCGATTCCATATTCGGGAAAATACCGAGATGGTGGAGAAGACCTAACAAGAAAACCATATGAAAATTAGCGATACCCTTATCCGCATACTCCAATAGATGTATGGACTCGTATAAATAATCAAATAAACGGGGATCCGACTCCGTATCTTTCACGACCCTAAAAAGAACCTCCGAGAGGAAAAGCGCCAATACATTCTTAACCGGATCACAACAAACATCATTCAGCGGAAAACAAATGCGGGTCTCCTTAATCCGGTGCAAGTCCCGCTTATTCAAGTGCTCCACCTCCATTTCCAGAACGGACAAAGGTATAAACAAAGCCTTCGACACCGTGCTTTTCTTCCCACGGCTACGACTAACCAGATACGAGGCCCGGCCAAACGCCTCCGTATACATATATATAATAGAATATTTATCATTGTAAGGGATCGTATGCAAGACAATCCCCCTCGTTTTACACAACATAATTCGTATCTTTGCGACGATGATTAAGAACAAAGATACTCAAATTAACGTTATACATATAATTAAAGTATAGAATTATGTTGGACTTAACGACCCCTTCTTTATTATTTTCCGCCATATCATTGATATTGTTGGCCTATACGAATCGCTTCCTTTCATACGCCAGCGTAGTGCGTGCCTTGAAAGAAAAGCATCAGCAAACCCATGACCCCAAGGATATCGCCCAGATAGCGAACCTGCGGAAAAGGCTCTATCTGACCCGTTCCATGCAAATATTAGGAATACTCAGTTTGCTGCTCTGCGTGATCGCTATGTTCTTCATTTATGTATCGTGGCAGATTTTCGCCGCATGGATATTTGGCATAGCCTTATTGCTATTAGCGGCGTCGTTATGTGTATGTATCTGGGAAATAAATATTTCCGTTAAAGCCTTGGAAATTCATCTGGAAGATATAAGTTCTAAAGAGAAGTTAAAACAGTGAGTAGTATTAAATTTTCCTTCGAAATGTTTTGCCAGTTCGGAGAGATCGTCTATCTTTGCACTCGCAATCGGGAAATCACTTTCTTAGAACGCTATAAGTGAGAGCTTTGACATTTTGGCCCATTCGTCTATCGGCTAGGACGCAAGATTTTCATTCTTGAAAGAGGGGTTCGATTCCCCTATGGGCTACAATAAACAGGATTAAAAAACAATAAAGAGAAGATCTAGAAATGGCAAATCATAAGTCATCAATCAAGAGAATCAGACAGACAAACGCAAGACGTTTGCGTAACAGATATTACGCAAAGACAGCTAGAAACGCTATGAAAGTTTTGCGCGCTACTGAAGACAAGAATGAGGCACAAGCTTTATTCCCTAAGGTATGCTCTATGTTGGATAAGCTTGCAAAAAAGAACGTTATCCACAAGAACAAGGCCGGTAATCTGAAATCTAAGTTGGCTAAGCACGTTAATGCGCTAGCATAAGCAGAAGGTAATTACTTTTACAAGTATAAAGCCGGACTCTCAATAAGCCCGGCTTTTTTAAACCTAATGGCCCATTCGTCTATCGGCTAGGACGCAAGATTTTCATTCTTGAAAGAGGGGTTCGATTCCCCTATGGGCTACCAATCAAAAGGAGAGAGATAAGTTTATGGCTTATCTCTCTCCTTTTTTACTATACCCGTCCTTTTTTCGCTATTTTCACATCCCCCACTTCGCTATCTCGATAAAAATCACTACATTTGTTAGATTTTTTTGAGGACATAGATAATTACAGATTTTAAAGAAAGATAAACTCATGAGTGAAGAAATTAAGAATACTTCTACAGAGTACTCCGCAGATAGTATTCAAGTACTTGAAGGGTTAGAGGCAGTACGAAAAAGGCCATCCATGTATATTGGCGATACCAGCGAGAAAGGTCTCCATCACTTAGTGTATGAGGTCGTAGATAACTCCATAGACGAAGCGCTAGCCGGATATTGTACATACATCGACGTGGTAATCAATGAGGACAACTCGATCACGGTTACCGACGACGGCCGTGGTATCCCCGTGGATATTCATGAGAAAGAAGGTAAATCAGCCTTGGAGGTAGTACTGACAGTGCTGCACGCCGGCGGTAAGTTCGACAAGGGAACCTATAAAGTATCCGGTGGTTTGCACGGTGTGGGTGTATCTTGCGTAAACGCCCTCTCTACTTATCTGAAAGCGGAAGTTCGCAGGAACGGCAAAGTACATATGCAGGAGTTCTCTTGCGGAAAGCCGTTGCACGACGTACAGGTTATCGATAATACGGATAAAACAGGTACTACGATCTCTTTCAAGCCGGACGGTTCTATCTTTACGGTCACGGAATACAAGTATGATATCTTGGCTACCCGTTTGCGTGAATTAGCGTTCTTGAACGCAGGTATTACGCTACGTCTGACAGATAAGCGAGTTCTGAAAGAAGACGGTTCATTCAAGTCCGAGGTATTCCATTCGGATGAGGGATTGAAAGAGTTTGTCCGCTATATCGACCGTTCTAAAGAGAAACTGATTCCAGACGTAATCCATATCGTTACCGAGAAGCAGGGTATCCCTGTCGAGGTGGCGTTAACTTATAATACTTCTTACAATGAGAGCGTATTCTCTTACGTAAATGATATTAACACGATAGAAGGTGGTACACACTTAGCCGGTTTCCGCCGTGGCCTGACCCGTACGTTGAAAAAGTACGCCGAGGATTCTAAATTATTGGAGAAAGCCAAGGTGGAGATTCAAGGGGATGACTTCCGTGAAGGTTTGACCGCCGTTATCTCTATCAAGGTAGCCGAACCTCAGTTCGAGGGACAGACAAAGACGAAGCTGGGTAATAGCGAGGTTACCGGTGCAGTGGATATGGCGATCGGTGAGGCGTTAGGCTATTATTTGGAAGAACATCCGAAAGAGGCGAAAATAATCGTCGACAAGGTGATCTTGGCCGCTCAAGCCCGTCATGCCGCTCGTAAGGCTCGCGAATTGGTACAACGCAAATCTCCGCTGACAGGAGGTGGGCTTCCCGGTAAATTGGCGGACTGTTCCTCTAAAGACGCGTCGATCTGCGAATTGTTCCTTGTCGAGGGAGACTCCGCAGGTGGTACGGCTAAGCAAGGACGCGACCGTAACTTCCAAGCGATCCTACCATTGCGCGGTAAGATCTTGAACGTGGAGAAAGCGATGGATCATAAGATCTTCGAAAGCGAGGAAATCCAGAACATCTATCGCGCGATGGGCGTAACCGTCGGTACGGAGGATGACCCGAAAGCGTTGAACATGGAGAAGCTGCGTTACCACAAGGTGATTATCATGACCGATGCCGATGTGGACGGTAGCCACATCGCCACATTGATCTTGACCTTCTTCTTCCGCCGTATGCGTTCCTTGATCGAGAACGGATATGTGTATCTGGCGACTCCTCCCCTCTATTTGTGTAAGAAAGGTAAGGTTGAGGAATATTGCTGGACCGAGCAACAACGTCAGCAGTTCATCTTAAAATATGGAGGAGGCAACGAGAACTCGATCCATACACAACGATACAAAGGTTTGGGAGAAATGAACGACCATCAATTGTGGGATACGACCATGAACCCGGAAAACCGTACGTTAAAGCAAATCACGATCGACAACGCAGCCGAGGCTGACCAAATCTTCGCCATGTTGATGGGTGAAGACGTAGGCCCTCGCCGCGAGTTTATCGAGGAAAACGCTACATATGCTAACATAGATGCTTAAAATCATGAAAGTCCGTCGTCCGAATCTAGAGGCCCTATACAAAGAAGTTGATAATTATATACCGGCTAAAGAAAGCCTTCAACCTCCCCGAATAGGAATATCCGCTAACCGGAGAGACGGACTTTCCTGTATAGCCGAGACCTACGTGCAAGCCGTGCTGGATGCGGGGGGAGCCCCGGTACTTATCCCGGTGATCACGGATCTGAAAGCATTGACCGTACTGGTTTCCGAACTAGACGGATTGGTTATGAGCGGGGGTGGAGACATCAATCCGCTCTATTTGCATGAGGAGCCTATCCCGCAATTGCAAGACGTAGATACGCTACGTGACGAATACGATTTGATCTTGCTTCGCTTGGCCGCTAACCGACAAATTCCGATCATGGGTATTTGCCGAGGGCATCAGATCATGAATGTAGCGTTCGAAGGAAGTGTCTATCAAGACATCCATTCACAAGCCGATCACCCGCTATTGAAACACAGCCAGACATTGGCGCGGGAATATCCGTCGCATACGGTAACTCTCGAACCGGGAACGAACCGGTTACGCGCTATTTTCAATGGAGAAGAACAAATCCTTGTCAACTCTTTCCACCATCAAGCGGTAAAAGAGGTCGCCCCCGGATTTAGGGCGACAGCGACCGCCCCGGATGGAATCAATGAGGCTATGGAACATACGGAGAAAACGATATTCGGCGTACAATGGCATCCGGAGGCCATGGCTCCGCAAGGGGATGAGGCCATGAAAGCCCTATTCGCTTACCATATCGAGAATGCCCGCCGTTTCGCGAAAGCCAAAGCGATCCATCAACGGATCGTGACGATCGATTCCCATACAGATACCCCGATGATCTTTCCCGGTGAATTTAATATCGGGGAGAAAGAAGGAGGGAAAGTGAATCTTCCTTTTATGGAAGAAGGGCGTATCGACGCAACCTTTATGGTCGCCTATATCCCGCAAGGTAAACGAGATGAGGCATCCTTACAGGCAGCGACAGCGTATGCGATAGAACGGCTGAATCAAGTAAAACGCCAGCAAACCTTACATCCGGACCGGATGGCTATAGCGACTACCCCCCAAGAGATCCGAACAATCAAAGCGCAAGGGAAAAAAGCGATCTGCCTCGGTATCGAGAACGGGTACGCTTTAGGGAAGCAGATCGAGAACCTACGGATGTTCAAGGAGATGGGAGTTTCTTATATCACCTTATGCCATAATGGGGATAACGATATTTGTGATTCCGCTAGAGGAAAACAGGAATGGAAAGGACTAAGTCCTTTCGGTAAGGAAGTGGTAAAAGAGATGAACCGATTAGGAATCATGGTTGATATCTCGCATGCGGCGGAAAGTACCTTTTATCAGGTAATGGAAGTGAGCGAGACGCCAATCATAGCCTCCCACTCTTCCGCACGTGCGCTTTGCGATCATCCTCGTAACTTAACAGATGATCAGCTGAAAGCACTGGCTGCTCAAGGAGGTGTCGCCCAAATCTGCCTATACAAAGGATTCATCAATAAGGAAGAGGACAAAGCTTCTTTAAGCGACGCTATCCGCCATATCAATCATATCGTGGATTTAATCGGTATCGATCATATAGGAATCGGCTCGGATTTTGACGGAGACGGGGAACTGATCGGTTGCTCGGCTACCAACGAGTTGATTAACATTACCGTCCGACTTTTAGAAGAAGGATATACGGAAGAAGATATACGGAAAATATGGGGTGGAAACTTGCTAAGGGTTATGACCGCTATACAAGATTTCCCAAACAAATAGCAAACGAAAACAACTACATATTATGAAAAAGATCTTATACACAGCAATATGCGCCTGTAGTATCTTATGTGGAGCACAGGCACAGACACCCGGATCGGAAGTACCCAACTTAAAAAAGCTATATGAGTTGACAGACTCTTGCGATGTAAACGTGCGGGCACGATTCTCCCCATTGATCGGGATTTCCGCTAGTATCTCCAATGGTGCTTCCCGGGTGGGGGCCACCTATATCCAATCCATCGTAAAGGCAGGGGGAACTCCGGTTATCATCCCGGCTGTTACTGACGGTAAGGTACTCAGGAATATCGTATCGAATTTAGACGGGCTAGTTCTTATAGGAGGAGCGGATGTAAACCCTCTATGGTATGAGGAGGAGCCTCGGGAAAAGCTGGAGGAAGTCGATCCGGTACGCGATTTGTATGAGTTGAAACTAATCAAGATGGCTACCGACCAAAATATTCCCGTCTTAGGCATATGCCGGGGATTGCAACTGTTGAATGTAGCGTTTGGCGGTACGCTTTACCAAGACATCCCCTCACAACGTGGCGATCATTCTGTCAAGCATAGGCAAGATTTACCCAGTTCGTATGGCTCACACCGTGTCTTTGTTGACGCAAACTCACAGCTAGCCACTATTCTAGGGAAAGATACCTTAGCCGTAAACTCTCTTCATCATCAAGCGATCAAGGAGTTGGCGCCTATCTTCAAGGCTACCGCTTATGCGCCCGACAGTATTATCGAGGCTATCGACGCTTATCCGAACCGATCCATCATGGGAGTTCAATGGCATCCAGAAGCATTGACTTACGGAGGCGACACTACGATGTTAAAGATATTCCACCATCTGATAGGAAAGGCCGAGACTTTCCACCAAGCCAAAGAGATGCACAAGCATTTCCTTTCCGTAGATACACATACCGATACTCCTTTCTGGTTTAAACGTGCCGGATTCAGCATCGCCGACCGGGAACGTAACCGGGTAAACATCCCTAAGATGCAAGAAGGGAAACTAGACGGGGTGTTCCTTGCGGCCTTCATCGGACAAGGTAAACGTGATGAGGCCTCTTTACAAGAAGCCGTACAAAAAGTAACAGGCTTGATCGAAGGTATTCGCAAGCAAGCTGAATTGAATAAGGATTTATGTGGCATCGCCGTTACGAACCAAGACTTCATCCGCTTGAAGAATGAAGGGAAAAAAGCGTTCTTTATCGGTATAGAGAATGGATACGGCATTGGTAAGGATCTGGCGAATATCGCTAAGTTCAAGGCGATGGGTGTCAATTATATCACGCTCTGCCACTCCTACGATAACGATATTTGCGACTCATCCACCCATACCAAGAAAGAATGGGACGGTTTAAGTCCGTTTGGCGAAGAGGTCGTGAAAGAGATGAATCGCCAAGGTATCATGGTGGATATGTCTCATGCCTCTGAGAAGGCATTTTGGGATGTTATCAAATTGTCCAAGGCCCCGATCATCTGCTCGCATTCCTCATCCATGGCGATGTGCAAGCACGACCGTAACCTGACCGACGAACAACTAAAGGCCCTTGCCCAAAATGGAGGCGTAGCGCAAGTTTGCTTGCTCGACCGCTATATCAATGAGGATTATAAAAACGCGAGCCTTACCGACGCGATCGAACATATCGATCATATGGTGAAAGTCGCCGGTATCGATCATGTAGGTATCGGCTCTGATTTTGATGGCGGTGGCGGAATTATCGGTTGCGAAAGTGACAACGATTTCATACAGATCACTGTTAAATTAATAGAGAAAGGATATACAGAGGAAGATATCGCCAAGATATGGGGTGGAAACTTGATGCGTGTATTAGACGAGGTTCAAGCGACTGCCTCCGTAAAAACATTATAAACAAAACAGATTTATGATCAGATTATTTTTTGCGTTATTGAGTTTTGCTCTTTTATCATGTGGAGCCAAAGGAACCAAAGAGACAGGTAATATGCCGGAGATCAAAAAACAACCGATCGCCTCAGCTGTTCCCGATTTCAACGCAGACAGCGCTTACGCCTATGTAGCGAACCAAGTCGCTTTTGGTCCCCGTGTACCTAACACGGCGGCTCATAAAGCATGCGGGGATTACTTAGCATCTGAATTGAAGCGCTTTGGCGCCAAAGTCTACCAACAGGAAGCGATACTGACCGCCTACGACGGAACGAAGCTGGAAGCGAGAAACATCATAGGCTCGTTTGATCCGGAGAATAGTAAACGTATTTTACTATTCGCGCATTGGGACAGCCGTCCCTATTCGGACCACGATCCCGATCCTTCCAAGCACCGAACTCCATTGGACGGGGCGGACGATGGCGGTAGTGGTGTAGGTGCCTTATTGGAAATCGCCCGCCAAATCGGACAAAAAGTCCCGGGTATCGGTATCGATATTATTTTCTTCGATGCGGAGGATTATGGTACGCCGGAATTCGTAACCGATTATACACCGGATAGCTGGTGCCTAGGTACCCAGTTCTGGGCAAAAAATCCGCATGTCCCCAATTATACGGCGGAATACGGAATCTTATTGGATATGGTGGGCGGCAAGAACGCCACGTTTTTCAAGGAGCAACAATCCTTACGTGCGGCAGCCCCGATCGTCGAGATGGTATGGAGCGCGGCCCGCGATCTGGGATATGGCAAATATTTCATTAACGCCACCGGCGGAGCGCTCATAGACGATCACCAATATGTGATTAGCGGACGTAATATCCCGAGTATCGACATTATTAACTACGACCCTGAGTCTAAAACAGGTTTCGCCAGTTATTGGCATACTCAAAAAGATAATATGGAAAATATAGACCGTGAGACTCTAAAAGCTGCCGGTCAAACCGTACTGGAAGTAATATACAATCGATAAAATACTGATAAAATGACAATCAATGAACTTCAAGACAATGTAATCGAAGAATTCTCAGTCTTCGATGATTGGATGGATAAATATGCGTTATTAATAGATCTGGGAAACTCCCTTCCCCCGCTTGATGAGAAATATAAAACGGAAAGCAACTTGATCGAGGGTTGTCAAAGCCGGGTTTGGTTCCAAGCGGATTATGTGGATGGAAAGATTATTTTCCAAGGAGAAAGCGATGCCGTGATCGTAAAAGGTATCGTATCTTTGCTGATACAGATCTTATCGGGCCATACCCCTCAAGAAATCTTGGATGCGGATCTATACTTTATAGACAAGGTAGGATTAAAAGAGCATTTATCCCCTACCCGTTCCAACGGGTTGGTAGCGATGGTGAAGCAAATGCGTCTGTACGCGATGGCTTACCGGGCAAAGGAACAACAATAAAAACAGGTGTTTTCACATGTATATAGGCACGAGCCGATACGTATATACGTGTAAGCCTACACCGATATAGGCATAGCCTCATACGTATATACGCATAAGGTTATGCCTATATACGTATTAAAAACCGAGTGTAAGCTGCTCCGGTAAGAGCGTAAAAGTCTTGCGATGATAAGGCGTGATTCCGTGGGTACGAATCGCTTCCCTGTGGACCTTGGTAGGATAACCTTTATTGTCCAGCCAATGATAAGCGGGGTATTCCAAGGCCAATTCATTCATATAATCATCCCGATAGGTTTTAGCCAATATAGAGGCGGCGGCGATACTCAGGTATTTGCCATCGCCTTTTACTACGGTCGTATGTGGAATATCGGGATAAGGGGTAAAACGGTTTCCATCGATCAATAAATG
Source organism: Parabacteroides sp. Y3-G-102 (assembly GCF_023656845.1). Taxonomy (NCBI): domain Bacteria; kingdom Pseudomonadati; phylum Bacteroidota; class Bacteroidia; order Bacteroidales; family Tannerellaceae; genus Parabacteroides; species Parabacteroides sp. Y3-G-102. The sequence goes on from NZ_JAMOKU010000035.1 coordinate 48,993, forward strand.
TTCCGGCCGTACTTTCAATTGCTCGATCGCACGATGCATGGCCAAGAAAGAGGCTTTCAAAATATTAATCTTATCGATCTCTTCCGGGCTAACGATACCTACCGCCCAAGCGATCGCCTCACGCTCGATAACGGGACGAAGCTTATACCGTTTCTTCTCGCTTAATTGCTTGCTATCGTTTAAATCCTCATTCTTAAAATCTTCCGGAAGAATCACGGCGGCGGCGAATACCGCACCCGCCAAGCAGCCTCTTCCCGCCTCATCACACCCAGCCTCTATACGCCCGGTTTCCATATAGGGTAATAACATGTATCTATCTCTTTTTATCGTAAAACACGCCACATGCTTACGATGCTCATTCAAGCATCCTTACAATGGGCATCGTAAGCACCTTTAAATGCCCATCATAAGCTCCATTGAATGGGCATCGTAATTTTAACTATTCAAATCCTTCACAATCCAAGGGCGAAGCACGAACCAAGCGAATGCCGTAGCGGCGATCACCCCGCAAGTATTCGCCAAGAAATCAAACCAATCCCCACCCCGGTACGTCGTACAATATTCTTGCAATATCTCAATAATCCCACTCATAACGATCGGGCATAAAACCGCCCCGATCCAAGCATGCCATAATACCGTCTCATACTTCCGGTGATTCCGCAAGAACTCCAGCCATAGCATACCCGACATCCCCCCATACATACAGAAATGAACCACCTTGTCCACACCCGGGAATAAAGGGATATCATCCATCCTCGGCGGCTTAAAGAACGACAAGTAAATAACGATCAATATAATCGCCAGTGAAAACGGATATTTCTTAATATAATACATCATACTCAAAACATCTTCCGAACTCGTTCCACACCTGCGATGAACGTATCGATCTCCTCTTTCGTATTATAAAAGGCGAAAGACGCCCGCACCGTCCCCTCGATCCCTAAGGCATGCATCAAAGGCTGGGCACAATGATGCCCTGTACGAACCGCTATTCCCAAACGGTCCAGCAACATCCCCATATCGTAATGATGGATATTACCCACCAAAAAAGAAAGCACCGCTCCTTTATGATCCGCTTGTCCGAAAATACGCATCCCTTCGATCGTATTTAATCCAGCGGTCGCATATCGCAAAAGCTCATCCTCATAAGCAGCTATATTCTCTATACCGATCCGGTCTACATACCGCAAGGCTTCCGCCAACGCCGTGCTACCAATATAATCCGGAGTTCCCGCCTCAAACTTAAAGGGAAGCTCATTAAAAGTTGTCTTCTCGAACGAGACCGTAGCGATCATCTCGCCTCCTCCCTGATACGGAGGAAGTTTATCCAACCACTCCTCTTTACCATACAAGACCCCGATACCCGTCGGTCCGTAAATCTTATGACCAGAGAAAACATAGAACTCCGCATCCAAGTCCTGCACATCCACCTTCATATGCGGAACGGCTTGAGCCCCGTCTACCAACACCGGTACGCCTTGTTCATGAGCGATCTCGATCATCTCCTTTACCGGATTCACCGTACCCAAGACATTAGACACATGAGTCACGGAAACCAAACGAGTCTTATCCGAGAATAATTTACGATACTCATCCAGATTCAACTCCCCTTTCTCATTCATCGGGATCACCTTCAACGTAATACCTTTCCGGGCCGCTTGTATCTGCCAAGGAACGATATTGGAATGATGCTCCATCACGGACACGATCACCTCATCCCCTGCCGACATACATTCATCCGTAAAGCTGGAAGCGATCAAATTAATGGATTCCGTAGTTCCCCGGGTAAAAATAATCTCATTCGAGGAACGGGCATTCAAGAAATGCTGTACCGTTTTGCGAGCCTCCTCATGCGCCTCTGTCGCCGCTTGGCTCAAGAAATGTACGCCTCGGTGGATATTGGCGTTTACGTTATAATATCCATTCTCTATCTTTTCTACCACTTGACGAGGTTTCTGGGTAGTAGCGCCATTATCAAAATATATCAGCGGTTTATCGTATATCTTATGATCCAAGATCGGAAAGTCTTTTCGGATCGCTTGAACGTCTAACATAGTCTTACTTCTTTTTGTCTTAAAATTACGAGAGCCAAAGATACAAAAAAAAGGCTTTCTCGCTGAAAGAAAGCCTTTTTTATCATTACCTAACAGATATTACGCCTACACTTTATCCTCTACTCGCACACCTACTTTTCTCTTCCAAAGTCAAAGTACGGAGACTCTGTACGGGCGTTATCCATTAAGGATGCTAGTTCTTTTACCTTATCGGGATACTTCTCCGCTAGATTCGTATCCTCATGTATATCATTACTTAAATCATACAGTTCCAATATAGTCTCACCCACGATCGGTTGCCGGATTAGTTTCCATTTACCGGAGCGTAATGCTTCCCGGCCATTCAATTCGTGAAATTCCCAATATAAATAATCATGGGCCTGTTGATTTTTCTTTGATAACAAGGTTGGTAAGAAAGAGATTCCATCCGTCTGCTCGGGCAAAACCGTACCTGTAAGCTCTGCCAACGTAGGCATGACATCCCAGAATGCGCTTATATGATCCGATTGAGCTCCGGCCTTGATCGTACCCGGGCACCATGCCACCATAGGTATACGGATACCTCCTTCATATACATCCCGTTTGATCCCCCTGAAAGGTCCGTAGCTCTTGAAAAAGTCCGGATCAGCTCCACCCTCATGATGCGGGCCGTTATCACTGGTAAAAATCACGATCGTATTCTTATCCAAACCCAACTCTTTCAATTCAGCCATTACATCCCCCACGTATTTATCCAACCGGGAGACCATGGCGGCAAAGGAGGCCAAGGGCTTCTCCGAGGTGTTATAACCGCCATACACTTTATCAAACTTACCAATATAAGGAGTCTCCTCGAATGAGTTCTCGTACATCTTATAAATAGAATCATGCGGAAGATTCAATTCCGCATGAGGCAGCGTATAGGTAAGCATCGCAAAGAACGGTTGCTCCTTATGATCCCGGATGAACTTCAATGCTTGCTCATGAATCAAATCTTGTGAATATGTCTTGCAAGCATTGTTCTCGTTTTCAGGAAAAAGAACCTTCTCCTCATTATGCCATAAATGATCCGGATAGAAGGAATGCGACTGGCGTTGGCAATTATACCCATAAAACTCATCGAAGCCCATCTTATTAGGAATGGAGACAGAGCCCGGATTTCCCAACCCCCATTTACCAAAGATACCGGTCGTATAACCGGCCGATTTCATTAATTTACCCAACGTATAGGTATCTTCCCGCATCGGCTGTTGGCCTTCGGGCGTGATCTCCCGGTTTCCCCGGACTTGCGTATGTCCCGTATGCAATCCGGTCATCAAGGAGCAACGGGAAGGGGCACTCACCGTACATCCGGCATAATGCTGCGTAAACAACATTCCCTCCTTCGCCATCCGGTCTATATTGGGAGTCTTGATAATCTGTTGGCCATAACAGCCAACATCTCCATAGCCTAAATCATCGGCCAAGATATACACAACATTCATAGGACGCTCCGGAGTTTTTTCGCAACCGGACATTCCGATAAGCAGCAATGTCCCGGATATACATAAAGTCAATTGTGTTTTCATATACCTTTAAAATAAATAGAAGTGTTAGAAACCAATTACAATCTTCTGATCCTGATTCGTAGACAAGCGGTTCGTCCGTACCTTAACCCTTCCCATACGATCCGAGGCATCGAAGTACCAGCCTTCTTGTCCGGCATTGAACGCTTCGGGGGAGATGGCAGATAGCGGCTTCCCGGCTACGGTTACGTTTGACGGGCTGGACTCCGAGCGGACATCCAATAGGTAAGTACGCTCTTGGTAACGTCCTTTATAATCTCCTTTCGCTTTCGCTATATCCACGGTGATCGTTCCTTTCTCACCTTTCGGGGAGGAAACAGAGATCAAGGTACGGGCAAACTCGCCTTTCTTATAATCACGGGTGAGACCGTCATCCTCATATAAATTGAAAGAGGTGTTTCCGTAGGGATATAAGTCCAAGGTCAAGACATCCGCAGGTTTCTCGCCGACATAATTCATATCCGGGTACATCGGGATAATGGCGCCTTGACGGATAAATACCGGGCAAATATCCAGTTTAGCCTCATATTTATCCAACCACTTGCCACCCTCGTATGTCTTTCCGGTCCAATAGTCGTACCATTCTCCGGCAGGGAAGTAGATACTGTCGCGTACGTTCTTACGGGTATATACAGGAGCAACCATCATCCACTCGCCACTCATAAATTGATATTGGGTGGTCGTATCACGGGTAACCACGTCATCCGGGAATTCCAGTACCATCGCACGAGCCATCGGTACACCGGTCGTATGCGCCTCATGACAATAGGTATAGGCGTACGGGTTCAGACGCATCTTCAGCTTTAGGAATTTACGGTTGATATCCGTGTACGGATGCCCATATACCCAAGGCTGACGGTCGGCATCCGCCCAGCCGCTCATGGTCATAAAGATCGGGGTGAAGACCTTCCATTGCAAGTCGCGGGTATAGGTTTTCGGGGAACCGCCGAAGATACCGTCCACATCGCTAGTAGCGGCGTTCATGGCGGAAAGGCCGGCACCCGTGATCGTCGGGATATGGTAACGGATATAATCCCAGTTGCTCACTTGATCACCGCTCCATACCGTAGAATACCGCTGGGTTCCGGCCCAACCGCAAACAGCCCATACGAAACCCCGTTCGTTCGTATTGTTCTCGATACCCTCGAATGCGGATTTACAGCCGTTCAAGGCAAACTCATAGCCTTCTCCAACCCAAGCCACATCCAATTTACACAGGCGGGTACCACATTTACCAACCTCGTAGGCAATCTTATCCACACCATTCTCTGTCCACAAGCCCGTATGGAAACCTCGTTTACCTAATTCCGTCACAACAGAATCCAATTTCACATAGCCGCAACCATAGCCATCGTTCGGCAAGATCCAGCCACGGGGCATATCATATTCCACATATTTATCAGCAACTTGGCTGATTACGTCCGGGGTGGATTGAGGCCATCCGGTGCGCTGTTCCCCTTTGTTATAGCAGTCGGCGTCTCCCATCGTAAGCATCCACATCGCCGGCATAAAAGGTTTTCCGGTGATATCCGTATAGTCGTTCAATAGGTCTTTCAAGGAAGGGCCGTAGAAGTAGAACGCATCAAAGCGATTCTCGTTATGCGTCAACTGACTGGTGAAGCCCATCAGCTTAAAGCCATCATCACAGTTCTTGTCCAGCATCTCCGTGCCGTTGAAGGCATAATGGCCCGGGGCAAACGTATTGCGGAATACGCCATATCCTTTCGTGGACATATAGAAGGGAGCCGGGTTAGAGGATTGATCCTCATCCCAACCGGTCACCTCGATATCCGCTTCCTTCCCGGCGTATGAGAAATTACCTTGTTGCATACCGCAACCGTAGAAATCCTCATCACCGCTACGGCGCATCGTTTGGGTCGTTTTCAGTCCGAAGGCAAGTGGTTCGGCCTCCTCGTAGATCACGGCACGGTTATTCTTGTCATACATGGCGAAACGAATAGGGTTCTTATAGACACGTACGACACATTGGGGAGTCGTGAACTTATAATAGCTGCCGTTGTCGGCCATGGAGACTCTCGGGTTCTTTACCCCATAATCCACAACGATCGAGTTTGCCGCCGGATTGGTATATGCCCCATCCGGTGCCAACCAGATACGGAAGATATCATCCCGGTAAAACATCAACTTAACCTTAGCGTACCCGGAGACGAACTCATATTCCGTGTTGCTGATCTTATTGAACTTCGTCAACTTACCCAAGTTCATACGGGCGGCGAACAGGTTCGCTTTTAATACGTTGTTTGACGAACGCTCATCCTTCGGGTATTGGATAGCGAACTCTATTTTATAGGAGCCCATCTGGGTTAGGTCGGTAGCAGGGAAAGCTACCTCATATTCCTCTTGTTTAGCGATCGGATGCCCGGAGGCGGTTACCGTGGCGGTTAGTTTCTGACCGTTGTTCAAGGAGGCGGTTACCGTGAAATCCTCGTCTACGGGCTGGGAACCAACGTTCTTCAGCTTCACTTTCAACACGTCTTCCTTCGTGAACGTATTCCCGGTTTCTTGGTGTGAGGTCACTTTCTCCAAAGCCAAATCATGCGCGAAAGGCTCTGTCAGCTCAATATCATCGACCATCCAGTACCAAGAGAAGATATCCCGCCAGAAGAAACGCAAGTAGACGGTTTTCTGGTTCGCGGCTACCTCGCTGATGTTAATCTCCTCATTCACCGGGGCGTGAAGCTGGGTAGCGGCGGGGATCTTATCCATCACGTTATACTCTTTCCAATTCACCCCGTCGTTGCTGACGCCAACCCAAAGGCCGGCACGTTTTCCGGTGAACCAATTATTCCAACGAAACAAGTGCTGGAATTTCAATACCACATCGTTCTTTCCCGCACAATCGATAGCGCTGGTCTGGAAATAGCCGTTCGGGTATTCCTCCCGTTGATTCCACTTCGTGATCTCCTCCCCGGTGACTACGCCCGGCCGGAATTGCATATGATAGCCACGACTCGTAGAGGCGATGGGAGGCGCTTGTTGCTCAAACTGGAAAGAGCCGGGATAAGGCTGATCGGTTACAATCCATTCACACTTTGCCGATTTCGTCGAATCGACAATCATCCAGCCGTCGGGTAATTTCCCGGCGGAGAAATCTTCTTTCCAAAAACTTTGTTGTGCGGACAGGGAGGAAACGCAACCTGTCAGAAGCATGGATACAATTAGACTTTTTATCATTTGAATTAGTTGATTAGATTTAGGCAGTAAAGATAGTCTTAATTTACGAGGGTTCGCAAACGTTCGCGTGATTTTTATTCTCTTTTCGCTGGGCAGAAACGTGTTATTATCAATGGAATCCTTCTATCTTTGCGTATGTACAACCTTGTCATATAAATCAATAAACCTCAAATCCGCAACTAAGCTCTTCAGCGTCCTTCTTGCGTCTAAACGTCCTCTCATCACTGAATTAGCAGATAAATTGAGGCTGAAATACCCACTTCTGCCCACAATATCCCCTTGCCCCAC